>PXAI01000013.1 GCA_003567135.1 Balneolia bacterium
AATAACCGGTGTTTAACCGTGAAACCAAATTTCCCAGGTCATCAACCATTATGCGAAAAATTTTACTGCTCAGCCTCATCCTGATCACAACATTTTCTTTTACGGATATTTTTGCACAGTCTCAGCTTGCCATTACCGGCACGGTTGTGGAAAAAGAAACGGGAGAGCCCCTGATCGGCGCCAGCGTTCTGTTACTGAACCCGGCCGACAGTGCCATGGTTCGCGGAACAACGTCTGCCGCTGACGGCTCCTACGTTATCCGGCGGATTGAGCCCGGCGCGTATCTCATGAAAGCCACGTTTTTGGGATTCAGGGTGACATCCCGCGAAATAGAAATTGCTAAGGAATCGAAACACAACGTTAATTTTGAGCTTGAGGAAGATCCGCTGGAACTTGATGAGGTGAGAGTCCGCGCTTTTCAGACGAGAGTTGAGGTTCGCGGAGACACGACAGCATTTAACGCCGACGCCTACCGCCTGAATCCCGATGCCACCGCCGAAGACCTGGTTCGCCGCCTTCCGGGCGTGACCATCGAAGACGGACAGGTTGTGGCGCAGGGCGAGGAAGTTCGCCGCGTTACGGTGGACGGATCAGAGTTTTTCGGGGATGATGCGCGCATTGCTCTTCAAAACCTTCCTGCCGAGATGGTCGGCGAAGTGCAGCTTTTCGATCGCCAAAGCGATCAGGCGCAGTTTACGGGATTCCGCGATGGGAATACGGAGCGAACGCTGAACATCAGAACCCGTCCCGGCATGAACCGCGGACAGTTCGGGCGATTTTTTGCGGCCGGTGGAACTGACTCCCGGTATCAGGGCGGAGGAAACTACAATTTTTTCAACGGCTCGCAGCGCGTTACGGTTCTTGGACTCACCAATAATATTAATCAGCAAAACTTTTCGGGCGAGGATCTGGTCGGACTGAACCAGGGTGGCAGAGGCGGCGGTGGAAGGCCGGGAAGATGGGGTGGAGGTGCCGGCCGTGACTTCATGGTTGGAAATCAGCCGGGCATCAATACGGTGCACTCGTTTGGCGTAAACTACATCGATAAATGGGGCGAAGACTGGGATGTCAACGCCAGCTACTTTTTTAATTTGACGGACAACACGAGCGATTCCTTCCGGGAGCGCCAGTTTTTTCCGGGATCAGACGGTGAGCAGCTTTACGATGAAAACTCATTTTCAACCGGCGATAATTTTAACCACAGGTTGAACGGGCGCATCACCTGGAATGTGGATGATCGCAACTCATTCATTTTTACTCCGCGCTTCAGTATTCAGGATAATTCCTCTTCCGGACTGCGTGAAAGCGCAACCTGGGTTGGCGATACCCGCCTGAATCAGCTGAACACAAGTTCTGTCGATAACAGATCGAGTCAGCTGGGCTATGTTACGAATACAAATCTACTTTGGCGCCATCGTTTTGAAACAACGGGAAGAACTTTTTCGGCGAATCTTTCGGCAAACGCCAACAACAGAGATGAGGAAAGATTTCAGATCACGGATAACTTTTTCTTTGATGAAAATGAGTTTAACCGCGTATTCCGGGATCAGTTCAACGATAACCGGAGCCGCGACTACACGCTCAGCGCGGATTTCTCATACACAGAGCCCATCGGTGATCAGCGGCAGCTTTTATTCAGCTACAATCCATCGTTCAGCCGCGATCTGACCGACCGCAGCGCGTTCTTGAGAACCGATGAAAACGCAGGCTACGACGAACTCGATCCGCTGTTATCCAGCCGATACGATAATCAGGTGATAACGCAGCGGGTCACCACAACCTTCCGCGAAAACTTTACCGATAACTTCAGCCTCAATGCAGGCGTGTCGTATCAGTACACCAATTTGTCGGGAGAGCAAACGTTTCCGGCAGAAAGTACGACTTCCAGGAATTACCACAACTTCCTGCCCAATGTGGTGCTGACTTATCAGGCTTCGAGAATGAACAGCATCAGGCTGTCGTACAACGCATCAACCCGCACGCCTTCGGCCAATCAGCTGCAGAACGTTGTTGATGACAATAATCCGATCCAGCTTACAAGCGGGAATCCGGATCTGGATCAGCAGCTTACACACAATTTGAACGCCAGAATCAGATCTGTAAATCCTGAAACCGGGCGTTCTTTCTTCGGTTTTCTAAGCGCCGGTTATACGCTCGACTACATCGGAAACGCCACGTTCACCACCAACCGCGACACCACGTTAGCGAATGGAGTTACCCTAAGGCCCGGTTCGAGGTTGGTCACCCCTGAAAATACCGGCAACGCCTGGAACGCGCGCGCATTTGTGGCCCGCGGGCTCCCGCTTTCGGCCATCCGCAGTAATCTGAACTTCAGCGGAGGCGTAACATGGAACCGGAATCCGCTGCTGATTAATGATGAGCAGAGCACGGTAAACAGCTACGCCATGAACGCCGGATTCTTTATGTCGAGCAACATCAGCCCGAACGTGGATTTCCGTGTTTCATACCGCGGAAGCTACAGCATCACCGATAACAGCCTGACTGCCGCAATTCAGACCGGCTCGAATACGCAGAGCAGAAATTATTACACGGGTCGCGCCGGTGCCGGATTTAACCTGCTTCCGTGGGGCAGGCTCGTTCTTGCATCTGACCTCAATCTTACGCACTACTCCGGCCTTGGCGAAGGATTTGACGAAAGCATCGTTTACCTGAATGCCTCCATCGGGTATAAATTTCTGGAAAACAACGCGGCGGAAGTGCGCTTCACCGTTGTGGATATTTTCGCCCAGAACGACAGCGTAAACCGGAACATCACCGATACGTATATTGAGGATGTCCGATTGAACGTGCTTTCCAGATACGCACTGTTAACGTTTACTTATAACCTGAGGTCATTTCAGCAGCAGGGCGAAGAACAGCGACGCGGTCCGGGTTCTTTCATGAGAAGGGGCGGATGATCAGCTTCTGCCAATTGTAAAACTTATTTCTCCGGCGTGCGTTCATAACTGCGAATGCTACGTCGAACAAATTTTATAATGATCCGATTTACAGCCTTAATGGCATTTTTATTTTGCGGAATTTCGGTTGCTAACGCACAGCTTCAACAGGCTTTTGCGGATACTCCCGGAATATCCCCCGAAATAAAAAATATGACTTCGGGCGAACAAACCAGGAGTTCGCAGTTTGAACCGCTTCTGTTTTCCTCGGTTGGGGTCGGCCCCTCGTTTATCATGCAGCCAACCCTGATGCGTAATTTCTGGCATACCGGAGTTGCGGCCGGCGGTTCCATTCAGCTGCAGTTCAGCCCGATGATGGCGATTGAGGTCGGGTTAGCGGTGAACGCACACCGGCTGGATACAGGTAAAATTCGTCGTGAACGTGATCCGGATGCTTCGCGGAGAATTTCCTCGGCAGAGTTTGCCCATTTTCACGTGAGCACCATTTTTTTCCCGCAGCGTACGTTCGGGATTCTGGAACCCTACTTTAAGATGGGCGTGGGTTACACCGGAGCCGATGTGGAGCCGGTGCCGGGCAACCGTGATCAAACAAGTGACCTCAGGCGTTTTACCGGTTCTTTCGATGCTTTTTCGTTCTCGGGGGTAATCGGTATGGAAACGCGCGTTTCATCCACGTATTGGCTATATCTGGAAGGAAATTACACGCACGTTTTTGCCCCCAACCGCGCTGTAATTTTTGCAGGCCTTCACTTTGGCCTCCGAATTCTTGCATTCTGATGCGGGCGTTGCAGATGCGAACAGAGCGTTTCAGGATGTGCCTGAAAAATTGTAAATTGGCTTTCGCGGCTTTAGAAATTCATCCAATGCTGAATAAAAGTTCAGAATGAACACAAACTCACAACTCAGGCTGATCCTGCTCACGCTGGGTATCTTCGCGGTACTTGCGCTGACCGTGCTCAACCTCTATTCGATGTACGCGCTGCATGAGAGTACGGTGAATGAGTCGAAGGAGACGTGGAAAAAGCAGGCTGAGGAATTTGTTCTGAGCGTAAGGTCACGGATTCAGTCGCCGGCCAGGCCGTTGTCGCGCATTGATATGAGTGATATGCTCAGAAGGCTGAACTACGGTGGTGAACTTCCGGATAGTTTTTTTGAAAGCCTTCGGCAAATGTCGGATGAGCCGATTTTTTCCGACGTTTTTTTTGTGAGATCAGGTACCGATCCCTGCCGTGATAATACCGGAATAAACTGGTTCAATCCTGAAACGGGAAACCTCGAAATTATCCATGAATTTCCTGATGCGGTTTGTGACGGAGTTGGGATTACGCGAACGCGTATGAAGGTGCTCGCTGAGGAGTACAAATGGAATATTCGATTCATCTATGATTCTTACAGGACGGCCAACGTAGCGATGTTCAACGCCTCTGATCGTCAAATTGTGGGATATTTGAGTTTACTGATCGACCGCGATTATCTGGTTAACGAGTATCTCGCCCGTGAAATTGATAACCGCTTTGGCGCCGGTGAAGAGACCGGAGCAACGTTCTGGCTGCACGACTGGACGAAGCAGGAAGTGCTGGCATCCAACAACCCGAACGCCCGGCATGACAGATGGGATCACATCGAGCGGTTCCCGAATATGCTTGAGGACTGGAATATAAAAATCACATTTTCTCAACTTCCACAGGCCGCGGCCGCCCGGGCTTCGCTGAACCGGAATCTGATTTTTCTTGGCGGGGGCGTTTTCCTGCTGCTTGGCAGTCTGTTGCTGATGTACATCACCGCTTATCGCGACCGCCAGCTTTCTATGCGTCAGGCATCATTTCTGGCTAACGTTACGCATGAATTGAAAACACCGCTTGCCGTGATGCAGGCCGCCGGGGAAAACCTGGAAGATGGCCGCGTGGACAGCCCTGAGCGATTACGATCTTATGGAAAACATATTCATACCGAAGCCGTTCGTTTAAGAAGGATGATCGATAAACTGCTGGACGTTGCCCGCAACGAAGCCGGCCAGCTTTCGATCAGGAAATCGGCAGTGGATATCAAAGCCCTGACAGAGTCGTTGCTTGAAGAACAGCGTAACTATTTGAAACAACAAGGATTTGATGTACATTTCAGTAAAGATGAAAATGTTCCTGCCGTTGAGCTGGATTCGAATACTTACGAGACGATTTTCAGCAATCTGATCGAGAACGCGGTTAAATACAGTACGGATCGGAAATCCATCTCTGTAAAGGTCTACGCCAGAAACAAGTCGGTTTATGTTGAAGTGGAAGATCAGGGCGTTGGAATTCCCAAGGAATCGCAAAAGTACGTTTTTGAAAAGTTTTACCGGGTTGAGGATACGCTCACGGCCCGGACAAAAGGGCACGGCTTAGGTCTTGCCATCGTGAAAAATCTCGTTCTTCGTAACGGGGGAACAATTTCACTCAGGAGCGAACATGGTAAAGGATCTGTGTTCATTCTGGAGTTTCCGGCGTATTCCGGCGAATTTGAAATGAAAAATAACCAACCGGTAAATGGTACCGAAAAGTCTAAATTGAAATCAGAATATGTCTATTAAAAAAAGAGTACTTATCGTCGAAGACGAGCCCAGCCTGGTGTTTACACTTAAAGATACACTGGAAAATGAGGGTTATGAAGTAGCAATAGTTGAGGACGGTAAAGAAGCCGTAAATATCGTCAAGGATTTTCGTCCCGATCTGATGCTTCTCGATATCATGCTTCCGGGTATGAGCGGTTTCGAGGTGTGTAAGAAGGTTAGGGAGATGAAGATGAACTTCCCGATTATTATGCTTACCGCCCGGGATCAGGAGATTGATAAAGTTACAGGCCTGAATATCGGTGCGGATGATTATATCACAAAGCCTTTCGGCGTTAAGGAACTTCTTGCGAGGATTCAGGCAAGACTTCGTCGCGCAAATACCTACAATAAGCCAGGCCCGATCAACACCGTAAATCTCGGTGATATCCGTGTGGATCTTAACGAAAGCAAGGTGATCCATCCGGATAAGGAAGTTGAGCTCACCACCCGCGAAGTTGAGCTGATCCGTTTTCTCGTGGCAAATGCCAACGAGCCTGTTTCCCGCGATTCACTTCTTGAAAACGTATGGCGCTACGAATTCAGCACCAACACCAGAACCGTGGACGTGCACATTTCCAAGCTCAGAACAAAGATCGAAACGCACCCTGATGATCCGCGTTATCTCGTAACGCTGCACGGTGTGGGCTACATGATCAAGCTTGCATAAAATCAGAGCCTGACTGTTTTTAGAAAAATTCAGGACTCAATGACATAAAAAAATCCCGTTGCCTAATAAGCACGGGATTTTTTATGGTTTGGTAACCTATCGTTTGTTGACTTCAACAAAACTGGTAAAGTTTTTCAGCAGGGACTGCATCAGTTTATTCTGAAACTCATCCGTGATTCCTTTTTCAGGATCAAATATTTTGCTCACGCGCTGCAGAAAAACACGCTCCGGAAACAGAATGGCGTTTCTGTAGTTGCAGATCATCTGAAGCTGCTCTACAGAACGAAGTGCGCCGAACGCCCCGGCTGCCTCACCGACAAACGCGATCGGCAGTTTTTCAAAAGATTCAGGGAAGGGGAGGTAATCAATAAAGAATTTCAGCACGCCCGGAAATGATCCGTTGTACTCGGGAACAACCATCAGGAGGCCGTCGGTGTCGAGTAATTCTTCGTTAAATTTTTTCACTGAAGGAATATCCTGGCCATATTTTCCCCCGATAATATCCTCAAACGGGTAATCTTCGAGTGATACAATGTTTACGTTGGCGCCGTGACTCTCGAGAACAGGCTTAATGTATTCTGAAACTTTGAGGGCCATCGAGCCCGGTCGATCTGTTCCGCTGAGTATGGTTATTTTAGGCATAATAGTTAAGAGTGATTTTTTGGTGTAAGATTTACTTGTTCAAACAAATAATATACGGATCATCGTTCCGGATATGAACCGGAATCGGTAACACAAACACTAACGACTTTTTTTAAGTTCACGCAATCGCTCATTCAGCCGGGATTCAACCGCGCTGTGTCCCTGTTCGTACCATCGCGACCCGCTATTGTGCAAATCATCTGGAAGATATTGCTGTTCAACCCAGTTTCCGGGATGATCGTGAGGGTAGATGTAGCTGTCTGAAAAGTTTTCTTCGCCGGTATAGTTTGATTTTAGCTTGTTGGCCGTTTTATCCTTTAAATGCGGAGGCACGCCCGAAATCCCTTTTTTTCGGATATGATCGAGTACGCCAAAAATAGCCTTGGTTGTATTACTTTTCGGGCAGAGGCTGAGATACAAGCAGCAGTGGGATAAAAAATAGAGCCCCTCAGGCATCCCGCACTTTCTGAACGCTTCAAAGGATGCGTTTACAAGCTCAAGTGCTTTTGGCTCGGCAAGGCCGATATCTTCGGAAGCAAAAATCAGCATACGGCGGAAGATAAATACGGGATCTTCGCCGCCTTCCAGCATGGCGCACATCCAGTAAAGAGCCGCATCGGGATCAGATCCCCGCATCGACTTGATGAAAGCAGATGCGTAATGATAATGTTCATCGCCCTGTCCGGCGTAGCGCACCACGCGTTTTTGAATCGAATCCTGAGCTACTTCTATCGTAATATGCCGCGTGCCGTTTTCATCCGGGTCAGTAGTTTTAACGGCCATTTCAAACGCGTTCAGGGCATTGCGGATATCACCGCTGGCGTATTCGGCGAAATGGTTTAGTGCGTCGTCATCCACCTTAACCTGAAATTCGCCAAGTCCGCGTTCCTCATCTGAAATGGCGCGTTCAAGCAGGGTGATAATATCCTGAACATCAAATGGCTGAAGTTCGAAAAGCTGACAACGGGAAAGAAGAGGTCCGACTAAAGAGTAAAACGGATTTTCTGTCGTAGCGCCGATGAGCGTCAGAAGTCCGGATTCGATGTGCGGGAGGAGAGCATCCTGCTGCGCCTTGTTCCAGCGGTGAATTTCATCCACAAAAAGGATGGTTCGTTTGCCGGAAACCTGGTTTCGGGCCTGCGCTTCCTCAACCACTTTACGCAGTTCTTTTACGCCGTCGAGTACCGCGTTTAGCGTGGTAAACGAGGCATCAATTTCGTGGGAGATTACGTGCGCCAGCGTGGTTTTTCCGGAACTCGGCGGCCCGTAAAAAATCACGGAGCCGATATTCCCGCTCAGAATCATGCGCCGCAGAAGTTTTCCTTCACCGATAATTTCCTGCTGTCCCGCGTATTCTTCGATAGAGCGGGGGCGCATCCGCGTAGCGAGGGGCTGATTTTTTATGTTCGCGGGCCGGGCATTTCTGCTTTCACCCGGCTCGTTAAACAAATCCATAATGTTGGGTTTCTGAAGCCGTTGCTAAAGATCAGAGCGGCATCGTGTCGTGTTTTTTGCGCGGAACGCTGTCCACCTTATTCTGGATGGTTTCCAGGGCGCGAATCAGTTTTTCGCGGGTTTCATGCGGATAAATGACGTCATCAATGTAACCTCTGGCTGCGGCGCGGTACGGATTGGCGAATGTTTTTTCGTATTCCGCTTCCAGACGCTTTTGCGTTTCTTCCCGGTCATCAGCAGATGCAATTTCTCTGCGGAAGATGATTTCCACCGCGCCTTTTGTTCCCATTACGGCAATCTCCGCAGTTGGCCACGCCACGTTGTAATCTGCACGGATGTGCTTCGAGTTCATCACGTCATAGGCTCCGCCGTACGCTTTTCTGGTAATGACGGTAACCTTCGGTACGGTCGCCTCGCAGAACGCGTAAAGCAGTTTGGCGCCATGCTTAATGATGCCACCCCATTCCTGATCCGTTCCGGGCAGGAAGCCGGGTACGTCCTCAAATACAACAAGGGGGATGTTGAACGCATCGCAGAAACGCACAAAACGTGCGCCTTTCACCGAAGCGTCGATATCCAGACATCCCGCAAGAGAAAGCGGCTGATTGGCAACCACGCCAACGCTGCGTCCGTCAATTCGCGCAAAACCAATCACCAGATTATCGGCGTAGTGTTCGTGCACTTCGAAGAACGAGCCTTCATCCACGACACCTTTAATGGCACTTTTGATATCATACGGTTTATTGGGATTTGCCGGAACGAGTTCGTCTATCTTATCAGCGAACGCGCGTTCGGGACCTTTGGAATCGGCCCGGGGCGGTTTCTCTTCGCAATTTTGCGGCAGATAGCTCATCAGCGTGCGGATTTTACTGATGCAGTCTGCGTCGTTATCCGTACGGAAATGCGAAACGCCCGACTTGGTGCTGTGTGCCGTGGCGCCGCCAAGATCCTCGGAAGTTACCTCTTCGTGCGTTACCGTTTTTACCACGTTCGGGCCGGTTACGAACATAAAGCTGGTATCCTGCACCATAAAAATAAAATCGGTGATGGCCGGGCTGTACACCGCGCCGCCGGCACAGGGACCCATAACGGCAGAAATCTGCGGCACAACGCCTGATGCCATGCTGTTACGCCAGAACACTTCGGCATAACCGCCAAGCGATGCCACGCCTTCCTGAATGCGCGCCCCGCCTGAATCGTTAAGGCCGATTACCGGGATTCCGTTTTTGATCGCGAGATCCATAATCTTGCAGATTTTTTCGGCGTGCGCCTCAGAAAGTGATCCGCCAAAAACGGTAAAATCCTGACTAAAAATATACACCGGACGCCCGTGAATTTTGGCAAATCCGGTAACAACACCGTCGCCGGGAAAACTTTGCTTATCAAGGCCGAAATCGCGACAGCGGTGCCGTACGAAAGCGCCGATTTCCTCAAAACTGTTTTTGTCTACAAGAAGGTCAATTCGTTCGCGGGCAGTCAGTTTGCCTGACTGATGCTGTTTCTCAATGCGTTTTTCCCCGCCTCCAAGCTTTGATTCTTTTCTGAGATCAGCAAGCCTGTCAAATTTGTCTTTTAATTCCATAATGATTTTATGATTATAGTCGAATCCGTTTATTGTTACCGGATTATGGATTTATTTTCTTTCGCGATCGATAAAATATTTGTGCAGCCGGTCGGTAAAATCCACGGCGATATCGCTGTACATGTCGATGGTGTTTCTGCGGAACACCTCGTTGGTGAGATACTTTCCGGCATCGCGCCAGTTGTTGAATTCAGACAGGCTCTCGAGCGTCTGTTCGTAGGCGGCGTCATCTTCGCCGAAAAGCTCTTTCACAAAACGCTGACGATCGTCGCTCAGCTGATGGAGCAATTCCCCGAATTCATCTTCATTATCCTCAGGCACGGCATCCCGAATACCGGCAATCCGGCTTTCAGATTCTTCCTCTTCATCAGGAACCTGATCCGCAATTTTCGAGCCTTCCTCGCCATTCTGATCCGCAAATTTTTTCCAGAAGGGGATGGCGTCAACATCCTCATCCTCTTCGGTTTCTTCTTCGATTACTTGCTGTATTTTCTCATCCGCTGACTTCGGTTCTTCAGGCTCATCTTCTTCCTCATCTTCATCAGGTTTCAGACGGGCATAAAGCGGAAGATCATCTTCATCATCAGAAACCTCTTCTTCCTGCTCCGGTTCATTTTCTGCCGGTTCATCATCTTTTTCTTCGGCTTCTTCATCCAGCACAAAACGCGATTTGTAGAGCGGAACATCCTCTGAGTCATCCTCCGTTTCTGCTGCGGATTTATCTTCCTCTATTTCTTCTTCAGCAGATTTTTCGGCTACGGTTGCAGCAGGGATTACACTATTTTTTTCCTCATCTGATACTTCGGCTTCATCAGCCGGTGGAGTTTCAGGGTCTGGCTCAGGCTCTGTTTTTTTTCCGGTTTCAGCTGTAGCAGGCGCGGCGACCGGAGTACTTTCGGTATCATCTTCATCCTCGTCATCCTCAAAAACAGGAACGGAAATAATTTCGATGAGCTTCTGGCGGTCGATAGTATCTTTCTCGCCTTCGAATCGTTTGGCAAATTTCTTCAGATCCTTATCCAGGAAAAAGCGCTGAAGAAGTTCAGGCTCAACTTCACCGTTGAAAAGCACAAAAATAGGATCAACAAGCTGCGCCCAGTTCAGCGGACTATAATTTTTCGTTAATTTTTCATCCAGCTGTCTGATAACCGCGGCGTACCGATCCTTGCTGATTACGTCCAGATTTCGCTTGGTCATGTACTTCGGCAGAAACCTCCCCAGATGACTGTACACAACCACCCAGCCGGCGCGTTCTTCGGCTTCTTCAAAAGTGAGTATGTCCTTGGTAGCGAACAGATAAGCCGGAAGGCTCTGACGTGGTTCGATGAGAATTTCGAGCACATCGGCGGCAGCGGTTTCCATCACACCCTGCGCAAAACTGGCCGGCAGACGCGTTTGATTATGGATCGCATCAAGAAAATGCTGCCACGCTTCGGTCACTTCTTCTGCTTTCATATTCGCCCAGTCCGACTTGGGCGGAAGGATGGAATCGGCAAGATTTTTTTCAAGCTCAATTCGAACACGCTCAACGATAAAATCGGGAATTCCGACTTCGAGCATGTCATCCGGGGTGTAATATTCTTCGTTTCGCGGGAGTTTTCTCAGCAGTTTCTCTGTGACGGTGCGGATGGCTCTGTTCATATGGATTTTTCGGGTTTTTGATGGAATATAGGGTGATGAATCAGTTCAATCAAACCTATTTGATTGGGGATTTTCTAAGGGTTGCTTACCTTCCGGCAATGCAAAAAATTATTGTTCAGAATATTACAAAAAAGTTTGGCCGGAATCTGATTTTTTCCGGCCTTAATGCGGAATTTAACCCGGGCGCTACCGGCATAGCAGGATCAAACGGTTCGGGGAAATCCACGCTGATGAAATGCCTTTCCGGGTTGATGAAGCCCGATTCAGGAACGATCAGCCACTTTGAAGGCGACAGCGTCCTCGACCGGAACGGCCTGATTCGCCATCTTGGTTTTTCCGCGCCCTACATACAAATGTATTCCGAGCTGACCTGCGCCGAAAATCTTGAGCTGCTTTCCGGCCTTCGGGATGGCGCAGGCGTGATGAAAGCGGATGAAGTACTGGAATTGGTTGAGCTGCATCACAAACGCGATCAGCCGTACGGTAATTTATCTTCAGGACTTCAGCAGCGTCTCAGGCTTGCGGGCGCGCTCATCCACAAACCGGCTTTTCTTTTGCTGGATGAGCCCGGAACCAATCTCGACCGAAACGGATTTGCACTGGTCAAACGGATTGTGGAGGAGGCGAAAAACCGGAATGCGACCGTAATTCTGGCCAGCAACGATTCCGGCGAGCTGGACCTTTGCGATACGATTATTGCCGTTGAAGATTTTAAAACAGAACATAAGTAAACAAAATATTTAGAGACCTTTCTATGCTATATCACGCAGACGACGAGAAACTTGCAAATAAAATACTCAGCTACAGCTGCGAGCTTAAGGCGGGGCAAAATGTGATGATTCAGCTGGTTGGCCTGAACGGTATCGGGCTTGCGCGGGCGCTGGCGAAAGAGGCCAGGGGGATGGGTGCGAATCCGTTTGTGCAGCTTGAGGATACCGAGCTTCAGCGCATTCTGGTGGAAAATGGAGATGACGCTTACTGGAAACTCCGGGCCGGTGCTGATCAGCTTCCGCTCATGAAAAAGATGGATGCTTTTGTGGGGATTCGCGCTTCGGAAAATATTTACGAACAGGCGGAAGTGAGCCGTGAAGCGAATAAATCGTACGGAGATCATTTCCTGAAGCCCGTTCATTTTGATCAGCGAGTTAACCACACAAACTGGTGTATCCTCAGGTATCCGTCGCCGGCGTTTGCGATGAACGCCAAAATGCCGACGCACAAATTCACCGAATTCTACTACAAAGCGTGCCTGCTGGATTATGCTAAACTCGCTGATGCGATGAAGCCGCTCGAAGACCGTTTGAGGAAAACGAAGGAGATCCGTCTGAAAGGTGATGGAACCGACATTTCATTTTCAGTGGAAGGTCAGAACTGGATTCCCTGCAGCGGCAAGCGAAACATTCCG
Organism: Balneolia bacterium; assembly: GCA_003567135.1. Lineage (GTDB taxonomy): Bacteria > Bacteroidota > Rhodothermia > Balneolales > Cyclonatronaceae > PXAI01. The sequence continues at coordinate 12,898 of PXAI01000013.1, forward strand.
GATGGAGAAATTTTCACATCCCCGATTCTGGATTCCGTCAACGGTGTGATTTCCTACGCGCCGAGCGTCTATCAGGGAAAACCCTTTGAGTTTGTAAAGCTGGAAGTTTCTGACGGCGTGGTAACCGGGTTCGATTCCAGTAATAATGCCGCTCTTGAGGAAATTCTGGACTCAGATAAAGGAGCGCGGCGTTTTGGCGAGTTCAGTTTCGGAACAAATCCGGTAATTGAAAGCCCGATGTACGACATTCTGTTTGATGAAAAAATCTACGGATCGAACCATCTTACGCTGGGGCAGGATTACGAGGAGGCGCCAAACGGAAATAAAAGCAGCATTCACTGGGATCTGGTTTGCATCGGTCCGGATGTCTATCTGGACGGCCAGCTTGTTAGAAAAGGCAGGCTTTTTGTTGATCCGGAGCTTGAAGGACTCAATCCGGAAATGCTGCTGAAGTGATTAAAGAACAGATAATTGAGAGAACATAATTTCTCAGGATTTCAAGTGTGCTGGATCTGTACAGAAAAAATCCTGTAAGAATTAAGTATCAAATCGCCTGAGGAACGCAATTAAGCGTATTAATCGTTTGATAAATATCTGCCTTTGAATATCTTAAAGGTTAATTCCGATAAAAAAATAGTCAGGCTTGATGTCCGCTGAAAAAACTAAAATAAAATTTGATCCTGACAGCTATGAGTTGGCGGCGCCTCAGAAAAAAGATCTGAAGCAGCTTTTAGCTGTTTGTGAACAGAATCTGGATCAGTTTGAACCGGAGACTGTAGAGCGTGCGTTCAAAGTTACCTACTGGTCACACGACGGAATTACGCGGGCATCGGGAGAGCCTTATTATCTGCATCCGGTGGCCGTGGCAGAGATTGTGGCAGAGGAAATCGGGATGGATAATGTATCCGTAATAGCTGCTTTACTGCATGATACGGTTGAGGATACGGACGTTACGCTGGATGATATCCGACGTGAATTTGGCGATACGGTTTCCTATCTGATCGACGGCCTTACCAAGATTTCCGGCGTTTTTAAAACGAAGGGAACCAAGCAGGCCGAAACGTTTATGAAGCTACTCATCACCATGGCGGAAGATCTCCGCGTGGTGCTGATCAAGTTCGCCGACCGGCTTCATAACATGCGTACGCTCCACCATCTTCCGAGGAAAAAGCAGCTTTCTATTGCTACCGAAACGCTCGAACTTTACGCGCCTCTGGCACACCGTTTTGGACTCTTTAAAATCAAAAGCGAGCTTGAGGATCTTAGTTTCAAAGCGCTTGATCCAACCGGATTCAAGTTTATAGCACGAAAACTTCGTGAGAAAAAAGAAGCGCGCGAAGCGGCGATACATCAGTTTATGGTGCCGATTCAGCAGCAGCTGGACGGTGCGGGATTCAATTTCGAAATTAAAGGCCGCCCGAAGCACATTTATTCCATCTATAAAAAGATGATGCGGCAGCAAAAGCCGTTTGAGGAAATTTACGACCTATTTGCCATCCGGATCATTCTGGATGAGCCGCACTCCAAAGAAGACTGCTGGCGCGTATATTCTTTCATTACGGATGCTTACACGCCGATTCCGGAGCGCTTCCGGGATTTTATTTCTGTTCCCAAAGCCAACGGATATCAGTCGCTGCATACCACGGTAATTAACAACCGCGGGCAGAAAGTTGAGGTGCAGATCAGAACGCGTAAGATGGATGAAATAGCCGAGCGCGGACTGGCGGCGCACTGGAAATACAAAGAGGGCACGGATAAGAATCAGGGACTCGACCGTTTTGTGCGATGGGTTCGTGAAGTTTTAGAAAATCCGCGCCCGGAGGCAGCGACCGAATTTGTTGAGGATTTCCAGCTGAACCTCTACACCGATGAGATCTATATTTTTACGCCGAAAGGCGAACTTCGCACGCTTCCCAAAGGCGCCACGCCGATTGACTTTGCCTTTGACGTACACAGCGAAATTGGTGAGCGCGCGCTGGCTGCCAAAGTAAACGGTAAAATTGTACCATTGCGCCAGAAACTCAGCAGCGGCGATCAGGTTGAGGTGATAACCGGAAAGCAAATCAACCTCAATCCTGACTGGATTAACGACGTGGTAACGCACAAAGCGAAATCCAGGATACGGCAGTTTATAAAACAGAAGGAGCGCAAGATATCCGACAGCGGGCGAGAGGCCTGGGAGAAGAAGGCAGAGCGCTTTAATCTGGAGATCTCCGAGCAGGATCTGGTTACCGTTTCAAACAAGCTCAAGTATCCGTCGATGCAGTCCATGTTTTACGCGATCGGGTCGGGTACAATGGACGTTAACAAACTTGTAAAGGCGGTAAAGAGCTTCATCAGTAAAGGCCGTTTTGAAGATGAGACTGAAGCCAAAACGCAGACCGGAGACACGCCCGAAGAGTTCCAGGACCAGTTTTATGATGAGGTCAAAAAATCCAGCAGTAACAGTCTGGTACTCAACGGTTTATTAACAGATGTAAAATATTCGTTTTCAAAATGCTGTAATCCGATTCCAGGGGATGACGTTGTTGGGTTCATCAGCCGCGATGGCGACGTGAAAATTCACCGAATCGCCTGTAACAACCTCAGACACCTCATTCAGAGTGATCCGGATCGTATAGTGGATGTTTCCTGGGCCAAACAAACCGGAAACCAGTTTGTGGGCGCCATCAAGATTATTGGAGAGGACAGGGTTGGCTTAATCAATGATATATCAAGCGTAATTTCTAATTCGCTCAAAACCAACATGAAAAGCATAAATGTTAGTTCAGACAGTGGAAGTTTTGAGGGAACTGTTATTATATTTGTGGAAGATTTGAAACATTTAGAACGCATTATTAAGCGTATTCTTAAAATTGACGGGATAAAGCAGGCCTATAGATACGAATGACAAAATAACAGCGTTAAGTTGTTGTCTGTATTTAAAAAACTTCGTATTATCACTCAGTGTAAAGTTAATTATATCATAATTTTATTTCTACTTTACAAAGTTTTAAATACTTAACAAGTTTATTCAGATTAATTCAATTAATTTAGTCTGATAATTTTTTCAAATACCGCATTTATCATTCTGATAAATCATTCTACTTAAAAAAACGAAGGGATTAGACATGACCTATACAAAAAGAGACATCGTTCGCCGAATTTCTGAGTCAAAAAACCTGCCAATGGTACAGGTTGAGCCTTGGGTTGACGATGTTATTGTTGCGATCAGAGATACCATGATGGACGCAGATCCTACATGCCGTATTGAAATCCGCGATTTTGGTGTTTTCGAAGTTAAGATTACCAAAGCCAAGCCAAAGGCCCGTAATCCTAAAACTAACGAAGTTATCTACGTGCCTGAGCACCGTAAAACACACTTCAAGCCAAGCAAACTTCTTAAGGAGTTTCTGCGTCAGCCGCTGGAAACATTCGAAAAGAAATAAGTATTGCTGCTTTGCAATCCTTCCAGCGAATTTTAGCCCTCGATGTAGGGCTTAAAAGAACCGGACTTGCCCAATCGGACCCGATGCAAACCATCGCGAGTCCGATTGGTGCATTTGGGCCGGATGAAATTTTTGTTCAGATCGGAAAAATCGCCCAAACCAGCAAAATAGCCACGATTGTGGTCGGCTGGCCGGTAACCTTAAAAGGTGTTAAAACCGAGTCGGTAAAAATGGTTGAGGCATTTCTTAAGAAACTTGAAAAGAAATTTCCCGATATTCCCGTCGAAGTTCTGGATGAACGCTTTACATCCACCATGGCGCAGCAAACCATACGGGATTCCGGCATTGGTAAAAAGAAGCGCCGGAATAAAGGATTAGTGGATGCCGTTGCCGCGGCAATTCTGCTACAGAACTACCTCGATAAAAACGCAACATCAAAATTCGGATTATGAGTGTATTGCCGATTGTCCTCTACGATGATCCTGTACTTCGCCGGAAAGCGGCAGAAATTAAAGAAGACAGCCCTGAGCTTCAGCAGCTGATCGACGACATGTTTGAAACCATGTACAACGGAAACGGTGTCGGGCTGGCCGCTCCGCAAATCGGCGAATCGCTGAGTCTGTTTGTTATCGACGCCGACCCCATGACCGAGGATGAGCCTGAGGAGGAAGATCTTGGTAAAATGGTCTTCATCAATCCCAAAATTTCCTTCAGTAAAGATGAAGAGAAAATAAAAATGGATGAAGGATGTCTCAGCATTCCGGGATTACGCGAACCCGTTTCCAGGCCGGATAAAATTACGGTAGAGTATCAGGATCGCCACCTGAAGCCGCATAAAAAAGAATTTACGGGATGGGTAAGCCGCGTAATCCAGCATGAATTTGATCACCTTGAAGGCGTTCTGTTTATCGATTATCTGGGCTCATTTAAAAAGCGCCTGCTTGCCGGAAAACTTCGTCAGGTAAACGACGGACTGATCGACGCAGGTTATCCGGTCAGAGTTCCGGATACGGCCGGCTGATTGTTCAATTAACGTAGCCGCATGAGAACGCTTCGCATCATTTTTATGGGTTCGCCCGATTTTGCAGTGCCATCATTGCAAAAACTGATCGCGGGCAGGCACGAGGTTGCCGCTGTAGTAAGCGGAACCGATAAACGCAGGGGACGCGGCGGGAAAACTACCCCGACGCCCGTAAAGGCCGAAGCACTGAAGCACGGCATTCCGGTAATCGAAGCCGACTCCATGAAAGATGAGGGGCTCGCAGAAAAGCTGCGGTTATTCAATCCGGATCTGTTTGTTGTGGTCGCCTTCAAAATTCTTCCAAATGATTTGCTCCGGATTCCAAAAGTTGGTTCTGTAAACCTGCACGCCTCCAAACTTCCCGCATACCGCGGAGCGGCGCCTATCCATCATGCAGTGATGAACGGCGAAACCGAAACCGGATCGACCATATTTTTCCTCGATGAAGGCATTGATACCGGAAAAATTATCCGCCAAAACACGGTTCCCATTGGCCCGGATGAAACCACCGGATCAGTTTACACCAGGTTGATGGAGTCGGGCAGTGAACTGCTTGAAACGGCTGTAGATGATATCGCGGGAAATCAGCTGAACGTAATTGAGCAGGATCATTCACAGGCCTCTAAAGCACCAAAACTGTTTGATGAAGACTGCAAAGTGGGATTTGATCGTTCTGCAAAAACGGTTCATAATCATATAAGAGGATTGAGCCCGTTTCCCTGCGCTTACGCCATACTCGACGGAAAACGCCTGAAGCTGATTTCATCTACGCTGCCGGATTCAGTAAATATTGATTCTGATCCTGAACCGGGCGACATCCTCAGAACTGAATCAGGCTCCGTTTGTGTAAAATGTGCCGATGGATTCGTTGAGCTGGGTGACGTACGCTATGAAGGGAAGAAGCAGATGCCCGCTCCCGATTTTTTCAACGGATATCAGGGTGAGATGAAGCTGCACAGGCCGGAGTAAAACTTCGCAACCGGAAATTATCCTCAGTCCAAAAAAATTGGCGAATGTCATTCGCTCAGGTTACTTTAGCACCAACGTTCTCATTCCGAAAATCACCTTAGCACGAACAGATGAAATGGTATAAAGCCGCGATCTCAGGCACAATAACGCTCTTACTCGTTGTGCTGCTGAACATCCGATACGGCGTGGTTCCCGCACCCGGACCGTTTTTTAACCCGGTTTCAGGATTCTGGCAAAGTACCAACGCGCAGCCCGAGCCGTCTTTTTCCCGCCTGGATATTTCCGGTCTTCAGGATGAGGTTTACGTGCTGATGGATGACCGCGGTGTGCCGCATATTTTTGCGGAAAATGATCACGATCTTTATATGGCGCAGGGTTACGTTACAGCAAGAGACCGCCTGTGGCAGCTGGATATGCAGGTGCGCTCATCGGCCGGCCGCCTGTCGGAAATTCTTGGCAAACGCACCGTTGATTACGATCTGTTTCAGCGCAGAATCGGAATGGGATTCGGTGCGGAAAACAAGCACAATTACTTGCGGGAACATCATCCTGATCTGTACAGGCTTGCTGAAGCCTATTCCGATGGTGTGAACGCCTATATTGATGCGCTGCCGAATCGTGAACTGCCGCTGGAATTCAAGCTTTTTGGATATCGTCCTAACCGGTGGGAAGTCATCAATATGTTTTATGTGCAGATGGCGATGGCATCCACGCTGAACCGCACGTCGAGCGCGCATCAGATGACCAACAATCTGAGCAAATTTGGCGAAGAGTGGGTGAATAAACTGTTCCCTCACTATCCGGAGTTTACCGATCCCATCATCCCCGAAGAAACGCGCTGGGATTTTACGCCCGAACGCCCATCCGGCCCGGATCAGATTTTTCGTCCTTCAGGCGCCACATCTTCCATAAAAATAGATACACCTGATCCGAATATCGGCAGCAACAGCTGGGCGGTTCACGGAAGCCGGACTGAGTCGGGTGCGCCGCTTCTTGCCAACGATATGCACCTGAACACCACGCTTCCCGCCATCTGGTACGAAGTTCAGCTGAACGCGCCGGGCGTGAATGTGTACGGGGTTAGTTTACCGGGCACGCCGGGTGTCATCGTTGGATTCAATGAAAATGTGAGCTGGGGATTTACAAACTCCGGCGCCACCGTGCTGGATATCTTTGAGATAGAGTTTGAGGATGAATCCAAAGAACTTTACTTCCACGATAACGAGTGGAAATCAACCAATAAGCGGCTTGAGAAAGTGAAAGTGAGAGGCGGACGCAATGTGAAAGAAGAAGTTGTGTACACGCATCACGGGCCGGTGCCTTTTGTTGAATCAGCAGGAAACAGCAGTCGCTGGATTCCAGGCGGACACGCCGTTCGCTGGGTTTCGCACGATCCTTCGGCAGATATCAAAACGTTTTACAAACTGAACCGCGCCGCAAACTACGACGATTTTCTTGACGCGCTCCGGCACTTCGATTCACCGGCGCAGAACTTTACCTACGCGGATCGCAATAACACGATCTCACTCTGGCACAACGGTAAGTTTCCGGTTCGGTGGTTTGGCCAGGGCGATTTTATCAGCGATGGCAGAGATCCGCAGTACGACTGGGAACATTTTATCCCGCGTGAGCATCTTCCGCATTCCACAAATCCCGACCGCGGCTACGTGAGTTCGGCGAATCAGCATCCGGTAACGCCGCACTATCCGTATTATCTCGGGCGCACGTTCGCATCATTCGAACGCGGTGCACGCATCAACGAAGTGCTGGATACGCTCCACACAGCCACGCCCGACGACATGATGCGCCTCCACATGGACGCCATCAGCCTGCATCCCCGGAAAATCCTCCCTATGATGACAATCGCGATGCACACACCCGGAGTGGAAGCCGGAACTACTGAAATTACGGGATCGGAGCTAACGGAAATGCTGCTCGGCGAGCTCGAGAGCTGGGATTACAATATGCTTGCAGAAAGCAGGCCGGCTATGGTTTTCAAACGCTGGTGGCACGAACTGGCCGAAATTGTCTGGAGCGATATTTTTGAGGATGAATCGGGTCGTTTGCTTCGTTTTCCCGACCGGGTGCGTCTCGTTGAGCTGATGCTCCACGAACCCGACGCGCGATGGTTCCGCAAACAGCGGAACGGCAGAGAGGTTGGACTGAATGATCATATTCGTCTGGCCTTTGACCGCGCGGTGCGTCATCTCGAAGAAAACTACGGTTCGCCGGACGACTGGGAATGGTACCGGATGAACAATCCGAACGTGGCGCATCTGGCAAATATTGAGGCGCTAGGCCACTATTACCTGAAAAGCGACGGTGCCGGTGAAACGGTCAACGCGGTTCGGGGAAGCCACGGGCCTTCGTGGAGGATGGTGGTGAGTATGGAGGATGAAGTTCGCGCGTGGGGCGTCTATCCCGGCGGCCAGTCGGGTGATCCCGGAAGCCGGAACTACGATAATACCATCGAAGCATGGACATACGGAGGGTTTTATCCTCTCAATTTATTCCGCAATACAGATGAGGCCCGCGAATGGTTTGAAAATCCTGAGACGAGGCCGGCACTGCACACACCAAATTACTCTGATCAATGAAAGCAGCTCTTGTAATAATTATTCTCGGCAGCTGGGGCCTTCAGCTCATTTTCCCATGGTGGAGCGGAATTATTCCTTGTCTGATCGCCGGAATGCTCGGCCCTGACCGCGCATGGAAAGCTTTTGTGGCAGGACTGATCGGGCTCGGCGGCCTCTGGCTTGTGATGGCGCTTTCACTCGATTTTCAGAATGAAGGTATGCTCGTGGCAAAAGTATCCGATTTGATGAGTATGCAAACCTGGATGATTTATACGATCACAACACTGATCGGCGGAATAACCGGGGCGATGTCGTGCATGACAGGCTATTTGATTGCGGCAAAGTAGCCGGAATTGCCCGGAGATAGATACCCGTAGTTCGCTCAAAAATTAGTATTTTTGGAACCTGTTTAAATCATGATGCCGGGCAATGCGATGACTGCCAGAATTATTAATTACGCCCGGCTGTGAATCATAGCCATTTTTAACTATTAGATTAATGCAAAACGTTGTTTTGATTCAGGGTGACGGTATTGGCTCTGAAATTACCAACTCAGTTACCACGATTTTTAAGGAAGCCGGAGTAAAAATTAACTGGATTCCCGCCATCGCCGGCCTTGAAGCCTACGAAAAAACCGGCAATCCGCTTCCGGAAGAAACGCTCGATTTGATTCGTACGCACAAGATCGCGCTCAAGGGCCCGCTTACAACCCCGGTTGGAACCGGATTCAGGTCGGCTAACGTTACGATGCGCCAAAAGCTGGATCTGTACGCAAATATTCGTCCGGTTGAGTCTCTCGAAGGTGTGGACACGCCGTTTAAAAATGTAGACCTCGTAACCTTCAGGGAAAACACGCAGGGTCTTTATATCGGTCAGGAACGTGTGTCTGAAACCGATAAAGATTATGTTGAGCTGATCGGCGTCATCACAAGAAAAGCGAGTGAGAAGATTATTCGTGCTGCTTTTGAATACGCCAAAAAATACGGCCGTAAAAAAGTGACGCTCAATCACAAAGCAAACATCCTGAAAGAATCCACCGGACTTTTCCTGAAAGTAGGGCAGGAGGTTTCAAAAGAGTATCCTGAGATTGAGTTTCAGGATCTGATCATCGATAATATGGCGATGCAGATGGTTCTGAAGCCGCAGCAGTTTGAGGTGATTGTTACCACGAACCTGTTTGGTGATATTCTGTCTGATCTTGCGTCCGGACTCGTTGGCGGACTTGGCGTTACCGCCGGTGCCAACATCGGCGATGAATACGCCGTTTTCGAAGCTGTTCACGGTTCGGCTCCGGATATTGCAGGTAAAGGCGTTGCTAATCCGTCGGCGCTTCTGTTTTCATCAATTATGATGCTCCGCCATCTTGAGATGGAAGACGATTATCAGCGAATTCGTCAGGCAACCCTGAAAGCACTTGCAGATGTAAGCTCAAGAACAGCTGATCTCGGTGGAAAAGGGAATACAAAAACCTTCACGGATTCAATCTGCCGTAACCTGGCCTGATTTCTTTTCCCAAGCCAATTTCAAGACGCTCTCGTTTATTCGGGAGCGTCTGTTTTTTTGATAAACGCCGCCGGCACTTCAACGGTAATCGTTCGCTGCAGCTGATGGATGTGGACCGCAACGTTGTACTTGGTTTTGTACTTCACCCATTCGCCTTTCGTACCTTTCAGCGGACCTGAAATGACCTCAACTTTATCGCCTTCTGCAAAGGTTTCGTTGGTGACTTCATAGCGAAGCTCGTTATTCAGGATTTTGCTGATCATATCAACCTGTTCCTCAGAAATCACGGCCGGCTTACCACCAAACCGCACAAATGAAACGGCGCCATCCTGTTCAAGCGACTTAATGAATTCGTTAGGCGTAGTCCACACCAAAATGTAGCCACGAAACAGAGGCTCCTCAACCCACTTTTTCCGATCACTCCACTGCCGCAATTCCTTGGTAAGCGGCAGATAGGTCGTGATGTTGATCTCCTGCAATCGCTCGTTTACTTTCTTTTCAGCTCTTGGCTTGGTCTTGAGCGCGTACCACGCCGGTTTTTGCGGCAACCTTTTTCCAATCGGCCGGATGTATGTAACGACCTCTTCTTTTTTCTTTGTCTTGCTCATCTTTTAAAACTGAACCCTGCTTATTCGTACCCAAAACTTCGTATAAATCCATCTTTATCACGCCACTTTTCCCTTACCTTGACGTGCAGATTAAGGTAAACTTTTTTCCCGATAAATTCCTCGATACTCTCGCGTGCTTTCGTACCCAGTTTCTTCAGCGCGCTGCCTTTTTTTCCGATAATGATTCCCTTCTGGCTGGTACGGTTCACCACAATTTCGGCGTCAATGTAGTCAAGATCATCGCGCTCTTCGTAATGCACAACCTGCACGGTTACGGAATAGGGGATCTCCTCATGATACTGCAGAAAAACCTGCTCTCTGATCAGCTCGGCTGCAAAAAAACGCTGGGGATATTCGCTGATCTGATCCGGCGGATAAAACGGCGGACCTTCGGGTAAACGTGACTGAATCTCTGCTAAAACCTCTTCAAGACCCTCTTTCGTTACCGCCGACATCACAAACGTGGCCGCGGGACTGAGTTCTTCCGTGAGAAAACCAAGCGCTTTGGTGATAGTTTCTTCCTTGCGCACATCTTTCTTATTCACTGCCAGCAGTACCGGTTTATTGCGGTATTTTTGAATGAACTCCAGCATTTCCTTTTCAGGGAGATCGTGCGGATCAGCCAGCAGCAGAATCATATCGGCATCGTTCAGAGATCTTTCAACGGCGCGCATCATGCTTTCATGGAGTTTGTACTTAGGCGTGAGCATGCCCGGCGTATCCAGAAAAACAACCTGGGTTTTGTCCGTGGAATGAATGCCGGTGATGCGGTGGCGGGTAGTCTGTGCCTTGTGCGTGGCGATCGAAAGGTGCGATCCTAAAACCGCGTTCAAAAAGGTCGATTTGCCCGAATTTGGGAGTCCGGCAATAGCCACGTATCCCGACCGAAAACCATCGGGAACCTGAATCATCCCGTCAGAGGAGAGGTCGAATTTATCCATTTTTGTAGGATGCTATCAGTTTGCTCATTCTGCTGACCGTGTTGCCCAGGCCGTTGAAAACCGCGTCGGCGATCAGCGCGTGGCCAATGCTGATTTCTTCAAGGTGCGGAACTTCCCGAAGAAAAACCTCAATATTTTCGAAGCTGAGTCCGTGCCCGGCATTTACCTGAATTCCAAGATCGTGCGCGACTTCGGCGGCTTCTTTCAGTCTCTTAAGTTCGTGTTTTACCCGATCGCTCTGAGCATTCGAAAACGTTCCGGTGTGAAGCTCAACAACCGGCACGCCGAGTTTTGCGCAAAGCTTGATGTCATCAATATCGGGTTCCACAAAAAGGCTTACCGGAACTTCCGCGTCGGCGAGTTTTGGGAGCACGCGGTTTTTGTAATCATCGAAGATGGCTTCCATGTTTAATCCGCCTTCCGTTGTGATTTCTTCGCGTTTTTCGGGCACGAGAGTGCAAAGTTCGGGCTTAACTTCCGAGCAGATTCGGATCATCTCTTCAGATGCACCCATTTCAAAGTCCAGCAGGCCTTTCACCACTTTTTTTAGTTTATACACATCGGCATCCTTAATGTGCCGGCGGTCTTCGCGCAGGTGAAAAACGATGCCCGCAGCGCCGTTGTTTTCGCAAATCACCGCAGCATCGGCTGGGTCAGGATATCCTTCAGACCGGGCATTTCTTAGCGTGGCAACGTGATCAATATTAACCAGAAGTTTCATGTATCGGAATATGTAATGACAGTCGGATTTCCGCCATATTAGAAGATTTTCAGCGGATCAAATTTTGTATAGATAATGTACGAAAGAATCAGAGAACACGCCTTGCTCTTAAAAAGCGTTCCTGCCAGTATGGCTCGCGTAGTCCGGAGATCATAACGCCGCGTGATGTGGATGCGTGGAGGAACTGCCCGTTTTGCATTACAATGCCCACGTGATAGGTTCTGCGGCCGGTTTGGAAGAACACAAGATCGCCGACGCGCAGACTTCTGGGGCTTGCTGAGGAGCCAAAATTCATCTGCTGCTGGGTGGTTCTGGGCAGCTCAACGCCGAACTGATCCCGCATCACAATCATCACAAAAGCGGAGCAGTCAACTCCTGATCGCGTTGTTCCGCCGAGACGGTAAGGCGTTCCGCGCCATTGATTATGCGACTGATTCAGCCGGTTATTTATTTCCTGCTGACTCAGTGACGTTGCCGGAGAAGACGAGCCGCATCCCTGAAACCAAAAGCCGGTGAACGCAATGACCAGAATGAGCAGCCATCTTCGGTGAAGATGAAATCCTGTTCCGGTGAAAACGTCGCTGGCAGTTTTCATATTCAGTTGGCAGATTTGAACACGCCTGAAAGTTTTTCCATCAGTCTGACCGCAGGAGTGGGGTCAGCCATGATGTAGAAATGGAGTCCGGGAACGCCTTTATCGAGCAGTTCCTGGCACTGCTGCGCCGCCCATTCAATACCAATTTCGCGCGCATTTTCGGGATCAGAAGAAATTTCGCGGGAAAGGGCTTCGGGGATGTTCAAATGAAACACGCCCGGCAGCGCTCTCAGATGCTCATACCGGGTCAGGATTTTTAGTCCCGGGATAATCGGAACGTCGATATTTGCTTTCCGGCAGCGCTCCACGAAATCGAAATAGGGGGCGTTGTCGAAAAACATCTG
>PXAI01000221.1 GCA_003567135.1 Balneolia bacterium
AAGAATCCATGATAATTCGTGTGGCAAGAAGGTTAACCCTGTGATGCTCAAATGGCAGCATTTGATCCGAATGCTGAGCGCAGTACGATGTGGCGACGGCTTTTTTCTGCTTGCCCGGACTGATAAAGTTCAGCAGTTCTTCCTGATCTGAAAACCGATTGGAAGCAGGAAGCAAAAAAGCCAGAATAATGCGGGGTGAGCGAAGAATATCCGGAATGGAAAGGCCTTCGGCGTTTTCAGCCTTTGTGGTTTTATCATCCGAAGTTGAATAATCTGCGCCGGGAAGCGGACCGGGCTCGGTAAGAATGATATGGCTGATGTCATGTTCATGCCCGAAACTGTCCAGAAAACTGGTGACCAGCGCCGCCCCGTAAGACTGCCCGATCAGGATAACCGGTGTATCGATGTGACCCAGAATTTTATTGAGATCACTTACATTTCCCTGATGAGAGTAACCCTTGGTATCGATAATTGATGAACGGCCCGCGCCAATCTGATCATACGTAAGTACATCAAAGCCATCTTCAGAAAAAGCTGCTATGAAATCCAGGTCAAAATCGCGGAGATATGCCCCGGGTCCGCCGTGAACAAATACAATCGTTTTTCCGCGCGGGGCTATCTCGTCTTCGGGCGTAAATCTTGCTACGGCCGCAATCCGGTCATTTTCCAGATCCAAAAACTCAAACCGCTCATCAGCAACTATGCCGGAAAAATCGTGCTGTGGAAGCGGAATCATAGCCCAGGTAACGATGCCAACCGCAATCAGCGAAGGCAGGCTCCGAAGTAAAAACCCTCCTGTGGTTTCTGATCTTCGGAACAAAAACAAAAACCAGAATCCGGCGATAATCAACGTAGCTGCAAAAGCGATATACCCGCTCATCGCGCCATTTGTCAGAAATAATCCACCAACGAACAGTGCCGTCAGCACCAATCCGGAAAGGATGTACAAAAGTACAATTCCGGTGAATTTTATGATTATTAGAAGTATCCTCATAGATGCCTAAAATAGGCAAATAAAGATAGTTGTGAAGTAAGGTTGGAGGGTTTTTGTAGTAACCGGTTGAAACGGGCCTTGTCGATAGGATCCTCTGCAAACACAACTTAAGTTTTTGCGCTACTGAAGGAGCGCCTTTTTGTGTGGGGTCGCATTTTTTACAGACGTGCTGCTCCATCCGGAGCAGGTTCTTGTTCGGGCGATTTTTCAGGGTGTTAATGCGTGACGGCCTATAATGAACTGAGCCTGTTCTTGCCGAAGCCGGTTGAAACCGGCCTTGTCGATACCGATGGTGATCCAAATTACCAACCAATTACAATCCTATCGCCATTGGTGGGTGCTGGGTTTCAACCCATCTATCGCGGTGTCCGGAGGAGTCTGTTGGTATCGATAATCACTCCCTGATCACAAACGACCGGTTGATATTAAACCCGAACCGGAATGCGTAATCGTCTATACGGCCGTTTGATGCGGCGAGCAGGTAGGCGTCGTTCAGGGCGCGTGAGGTGGTGAAAAAGATCTGAAATACGTGGCCGCCGGTTTCAAAATCGAGTCCGAGGGCGATATTCTGATTGGTGGTTTCGTTTTCAAACCGGTAGGATGGCACGTACTGGATGGTTACCGACGTGCGGTTGTTCAGTTTGTAGCGGGAGCCCAGCCCGATTCCGGCAAAAACTTCATCCGTGTCGAGCGGATCTTCTATTCTCAAAAACGGGTTTGTCCGGCTGAAGGCGGCTGCCATGGGCACGACAAGCAGACTGAACTTGTCGTTAAATTTGCGCGATACAGGCAGCGAAATGCTCAGCTGATTGCGCTCGGAAAAGGAATAGGACTGATCAAGAAAAGAGTAGTCGTCGGTCATGAGTCCGGCTGTGAGTACAACTCCCGCCGAGACGGGTGAGCCGCCTCCCGTCATCTGCTGCAGATAAAGGTATCTGAAGCCGAGATCGTACACCTTATCCATGCTTGAGCGCGCCGTAAAAACCGAGAACCGGTCGGTAAAGCCGTATTCAAGACTAAAGCGAATGTTGGCACCCTGGTCCAATCCCCAGAAATCTGTGATTCCGTTTTCCACGGTACCAAAAGCGTGCATGATGCTGTAGTAAAGCTCGCCGGCCGAGAGCGGTTCGGTTGTGTTCAGGTTGATGTGCCTTGATGTTGGGAACGTCAGCTCAACGGGCCGGTTATGGACAACGCGTTCACGCTCCAGTTGCGCCTGAACATCATGCGCTAAACATGCCGTAAGAATTAAACTTATAGCGATTACACTAATCTTCTTCATGAGGATATAAAGTTATATCAATATTGATCGTCTGGACATCACTGAGTTCGTAAAATACCACTCTGGGCCGGTCGATATTGAAATCCTCAAGTTTTACCTGCCAGTTTGCTTTCACACGGAGGCCTTCTTCAAGTACTTCAACTGTTCCTGCGATGGTCATTTCTCTGGAAATATCCCGCATTTCGAAATTCCCGGTTACGGTAACTGACTGTTCGCCATCAGCCTCAGGATCAAAAGGCGCGTTCAGTTTTCCGGAAAACTCGGCAAATGGAAATTTGTCCGTTTCGAGATATACCTGCCGCATATCGCGGTCGCGTCTGCGGTTGCCGGTATCCAGCGAAGCAAGATCAACGTAAAAATCCACCTCTCCGGTTTCGGTATTTAGCATCCCCGCAAGATTTTCAGATGTACCTTTAAACTCGAGCAGCGGCGCTGTTGAGATAAACTCGACGTAACCCTCGGTATTCAGATAAACCTGAGCATCCGATTTTTCCGGAAAAAGGAAAAAAACGGCTAATATGACGGTAAACAGAGTGGAGTTCTGCATTACTTTGTGATGGTTACGATGTTTTCGTCGCGATCAACTGAAAATTCCGGAAGGTCGCGACCGGCCGGGCCTGAAACGAACGTGCCGTCGTTTTGGAATGTGGAGTTGTGACAGGTGCAGATAAACCGCTCGTTGTTGTACTGCCAGCTGTCGTTGCATCCGGCGTGCGGACAAACGTTGGTAAACGCGCGGATCAGATTGCCATCGATATTTACCACGATCAGGGCCGCCTGGCCAATCACCATCCAGCCGCCGGCATTGCGCAGTTCGGCTAACGTGGGGGCATCCAGATTGAGCGTTACGGTGTTTCCGTCAATGATGATATCAGTAATGTCGTCGCCGTTGCCGTTACCATTCTCATCCGGATCGGGTTCATCGCTGGAGCTGGTTACATCGCAGCCCACCAGTTTGATTCCCAAAAACGCAAAAAGCGCGGTTGATCCTGCCGTTTTGAGAAATTGTTTTCGGTCGATTGGTTTAATTGATGCCGTATTTTTTTCAGTTTCCATAATTGTAATGACTTGATTGGGTTTAGTATCAATTACGTAAAAAACTGAGAATTGGATTTAAATGTTCCATTTTTGGATTGATGTTCTCTCAAGAAGCCGGTTGAAACCGGCCTTTTCGATACCGATGGTGATTCAAGTTGTTAACCAATTACAATCTTATCGGCAACGGTGGGATTCAAGCCACCCGTTGGCGGCGCAGCTACTCCTACCAACCCCTCCCCACAAACTCATCTTCCGGCGCGATAATGATGAAATCGTAGTTCTGGATGGTTGTTATCTCGAATGAGCTTGCGGTTCCGGTGAGGATGCCATCGGTTAGTTTTGCGCGGATTGGGCGGAGGTCTGTCAGGGTCCATTTTTCCTTATCACCAAAGCTTACGAAACGCCCGGAGGCTTCCCATCCGCGGCGGCCTGTTACGTCGCGGCCGTCGAGGAACCGGTTCAGGTATGTTATGTGGACACTCGACTCGTCGCGCGATTCAGCAAATTTTGCCACGTGATTTCCGATGTCGTATAAATTCAGCGGGCTTTGCTGACGCCCCATGTGATACGATCCCATTTTGAGGAATACTTTGGGTTCGGGATTCGAATCCAGAGCCGCTTCAAAATTCCGGTCGAAGTTCTGCTTGAAATAGCTGATCCGAACCGGCTCGCTGGCTTTTCCCTGTTCGGCCATGCAGTAGATTTCGAGGGTTTTCCGGAGCGCAACTGTGATCTGCTCGATATCGGGATTATCAAATCCGGCAAAACTTTCGAGATATGACTGAAAATCAGCATCGTTTTTGAGACGGCAGCTGCGGTGGAAACTGCTAATAAATAATTCCCGAAACTGATTGCGCCGGTCCAGCCAGTATAGTTTTCGCTTGAGTTTTCTGTGAAGCCGCTGCTGATCCTGCGAAAAGGAATCGCCGGCCAGTTTGGCAAGTTCGTCGATCAGGTAGGTGTATGAAAAGTAGAATTCCTGATCCAGCCCCCAGAGTTCATAGCCCAGTGAGTCGGCGGCGGCGAGGAAACGGAAATCGGTTTCACCTTTAAAAAAAGGAATGGGGACGATGTCATACATCCGTGAAGAGTACGTTGCATAAAACGCGGATACTTCGTTTTTGCCTGCGCGAATCAACTGCTGAAGCTTTCGGGCGGAATAGGGGCCGGTTTCAACGGCAAAGTGGCCGAACCCGTTGGGTTCCAGCGTTCGCAGCAGCGTTTCGGTTAATTCACCGAGCCGGGTTCGATAGTGTAATTCGCCAAGCGCAACGAAATGGGCATTGCCTAAGGCGGCCAGCAGGGAGTCGGCGCCGATGAAATCCCTATCGCGGATCTCGAAATGCGTTGTATGTTTTGCGATTAACGATTCGTCGAATTGAACGGTGTCGTCAACACCAGTTGTGGTCGACTGGATCAGAAACAGGGCGAGGAATAAAATGGTCGTCATCTTTACGGGATTGGTTAGCATTTTTTGGGAAACGTGCCATAATACCCGTATTCAGCGATAATGTACGCCGAAGGTTGTCCGTCTGAAGTTAAACGTACTATAACTTAGCGTGAAACTTCGTCGGCGTGGTGCCGGTATGCTGTCTGAATGCCTTATTGAACGTAGATTTGGACTTGAATCCGGCTTCTTTGGCCAGGGCTTCGACGGTAATGCGGTTCAGCTCGCCGCTGCGGATCAGTCGCATCGCCTCCTCAACTCTGTACCGGTTGATCAGCTCGTAAAAACTGGTTTTTAATCCCTCATTAAGCAGCGATGAGATAAACACTTCGCTTACATTCAGGGCTTCGGCGAGTTCTTTTCGAGTCAGGTTGGGATTCAGATAGAGCTTTTTTTCGGAGAGTAGTTGGCGCAGCTGTTCAGACAGTTCTGATGTCTTGTCCTTATTGGGCAGCGCAAAGCCTCCGGCGGAGGTTTTTAAGATTTTTGGGGAAACGAGCAGTTTGTATCCGGTGTATAAAAGAAAAACGCTGTCGAATACCCACAGATAATATTGGATGGTCACGTTATAGAACCCGGGGGCGAGCAGTGCCGTAAAGAAGAGAACGATCCAGTATAGCAGGATGAACGTCATTCCGGCGATAACAAACCGGTAAAAGTGATAGGCGCGCGTTTTTTTGAAATCCGACGATAGCAGCCTTTTCATCACGAACCAGAGGCATATCAGGCTGAACAAAATGCCGAAACCTTCGATGGTAAAATGCCTGCCCGGACCCGTGATAAACGCATATACCGGGCCCGAAGTAATGAAATGAACCATTATCCACGATGCAATGTGCTGAACTACATCAATCATACCCGGAACAAGAAACAGCAGATACCGGCCTTTGATCCTGAAATTGGGATTAAAGGTGGATTCCACAAAAAACAGGAAGAGCGCCGGCAGGAAAAGCAGCACGGGAAAACCGGGCACGATGAAGCTCACATGCCGCTGGACCTCAGGGATAATCATAAAATTAGCCTGATACAGCAGGTAGCCCACAATAAACAACCCGAGAAAAAGAGCCGGCCTCCTGTATTTCGGCTCAATCTGCGTAAACGATAGCAGAAGAATGACCGCATTCCCAAGGCCGATCAGAAGCAATAGCTGAAAAATGGTGAGTTCGAGCATAATTTTAAAAATACCAGAATTCCGGGAATAACGCTCAGGTAGCTGACCCTGGATTATTTACTAAGAAATATAATGTGCGATATAAGCCATTGATTCGTTTTAACTTTGAATAAATATATATCAACTCAAATTTCGGTATGTCAGAAGACGTCAACAATCCAATGAGCCGATTAACCGCCCTAATCGGCTCATAATTTGCGGGATTTGTGAGCCGAATAGTGGCCGGATGGTTTCGAAGGAGGGCTGAATGCAAAAAAGTAAGGCAACATGACGCGCGTATCAAAGGCAACGGCTACCAGAGACCTGCAATTCCCATTTCATAGATTTTATGATCATCACTACCTCCAGTTTTGTGTAGTCTGTCCGGAACTTACCTATTTATTATAGATTGTGAATAGTTTTACTGGAGATGAAGTTGTTGAAATATCCCGGATTGGCGTTTATCACATGAACTTTTAAACCACCGGTCTGTGTGCAGCTATTCTGTTAATCCTAAACGGTTATATCTTGCTTCCAGCACTTCTCTGTATGCTATTTTCATTTCCCTTGACAGAAATGATCGGTCAATCAAATGGAGTGCTTTTGATTTATTCCTGATCATTCTGCTGAAGCTACCCTTGACCTGTTTAGAAGTCAGACCGAGTCCTTCACCTAATAGTTCAAAATGTTCCTTTTTTAATTTCCTTTTCTTACCGGCCAGGGTTAATGCAAGTTCCTCCGGATCTTCCGGCAGCAGAATGGCAACGTTTAATAAATCATAAGCAGGAGACAGGGCCCATCCGGAATCGATTTCAAT
>PXAI01000046.1 GCA_003567135.1 Balneolia bacterium
GACTGCATCAGGTACGTGCTGTCTTTGGCCCGTTTGAAATGGAGCGGCGGATTGTGTCCGGCACGTGCAAAAAGGAAATGGTTCTCACCCTTTGGGAAAAACGCCGCACAGGCTGTGATGAACGTTTTATCGTTACGGTATGACTTGATGTAATCGTTCAGTTCAAGAAAGAGCTGCTTGGGCGACGGATCCTGTTTTTTGATGATCAGATGAACCAGCGCCTGCATCCTGACCATATAAAGTGCGGCCGACAGGCCTTTTCCGGAAACATCCGCGATAATGTAATAGACACCTTTCGGTGTCGTAATGATATCGATATAATCGCCGCCGACATCGTGCGCTGTATTTGCAAACGAGTGAATATCCAGATTCTGAACGCGGATTTCCGGCGAAGGCAGCAGGCTGATCTGAATTTCTTTGGCGAGGTCGATCTCTTTTTTTACATCGAGCTTTTCGAGCAGTTCGAGCATCAGAATCGCAGCCATAGCCAGGAATGAAGCAGGCATCAGCAGATCCGGAAGCAGTCCGGAGAAAATAGTACTGTAGGTGAATCCAATAAATGAAAGGCCAAAAACGAGACGGCGTGTGGGGTTCATTCTGCCGGTAACCACTTTTATAAAACGTCCGGCTCTGGCAACAAACGGCACCGGTTCGCCGGTTTTGTCATCCGTATCGCTTCCGGCGGCCTCGTTGAATAACTCTTTCAGGCGCTTGGTATCCGACTGCAGCTCGCGCGAAATTCGCTCGCGCGTCATGCCTTCGGTGTATTCGCGGTAAAGCGAACGCGTGTCTTCCATCGCCTGTTTTGATTCGTTCTTAAGGCTCATTCTGTTATCGGTTCCCCTTTTTCATCATTTCGACAATAATACGCATTTTTCCAGATCAAATGTGATTAACTCATCCCTTAATAAACGATACCGGCCGGTTTAGGTTACATTTTTTTCCTGCCGCCAGATTATCGATATTTCCAGTGCGAAATCTCAAAACGCTGAACTCACTTTCTATGTCAAAAAACAAAGTTTTTCTCCTCGACGGACACGCGCTGGCTTACCGCTCTTACTTCGCTTTCATCAAAGCTAATCTTACCAATTCAGAAGGAATTCCGACCGGTCCCGTTCTCGGTTTTGCCAACACGCTGGTAAAACTGCTTGACGACGAAAAACCAACGCACCTCGCCGTGGCCTGGGATACGCACGCGCCCACCTTCCGCCATGAAATGGATGAAAACTACAAAGCCAATCGTCCGCCGCAGCCCGATGAGCTTCGTGTAACCATCCCTCTGATGAAGGAAATGGTTTCCTGTTTCGGGTTTCATAATCTGGAAAAAGATGGCTACGAAGCAGATGACATCATCGGAACGCTGGCAAAAAGAACGGCTGAATCCGATAAAGATGCCGAAGTTTTTATGGTTACGCCGGATAAGGACTTCATGCAGCTGATCACCGGGAAAATCAAAATGTATAAACCCATGAATAACGGAAACGGGTTTAACGTGATCGACATTGAAGGCGTTGAGGATTATTTCGGCGTAAAGCCGGAAAAGGTGATTGATGTTCTGGCGATTATCGGGGATACGTCGGATAACATTCCGGGCGTGCCGGGAATCGGGAAAAAAGGGGCACCAAAGCTGATTCAGGAATACGGTTCGCTGGAAAAAGCCATCGAGGCGGCGCCGGGCATGAAAGCCAAACGCGCCCGGGAAGGCCTCACAGAAAATGCGGATCAGGCCAGATTGTCGCGCACCATGATCACCATCAATACCGATGTGCCTGATATTGAAGACTGGAAAAACCTGACCTGGGATGAACCTGACACCGAAAAACTGGGCGAATTTTTCAAGCGGATGGAGTTCCGCACGCTTTACAGAAGATTTTCCGGAGATTCATCGCCCGATACCGGCAGTTCCAAATCTGCGCCGTCGGGTAAAAAAAAAGTTCATGAAGGCCAGGGGGATTTGTTCGGAACGGGACACGCCGCGGCTGACCTCCCCGATTCAGGGCTGAAATCGTATGATCCTGAAACCGTAAAATACCATCTGGTCAGTTCTGAGGATGAGCTGAAGACACTCGCAAATAAGCTGGAAAAAGCCTCCGCGTTTTGCTTTGATACTGAAACGACAGGAAAAGATGCCATCACCGCCGAACTTGTTGGTATAGCCGTTTGCGTTGAGGCCGGGGAAGCGTGGTACATTCCGGTCGGCGACAGAGAAAATGAGCTTGCTGAAAATCTGGTGTGCGATGTATTGAAGGATGCGTTCGCCAATCCCGAATCTCTCAAAATCGCGCACAACTACAAGTACGATTACACCATGCTTCAGCGAGCCGGGATTCCGGTATCAGGCCCCGCTTTTGATACGATGATTGCGGCCTATCTGATTGATTCGAATCAGAAGCTAAGTATGGATCAGATGAGCACGGCGTACCTGGGATATCAGCCGGTTCCGATTTCAACGCTTATTGGCAGCGGGAAAAATCAGAAATCCATGCGGGATGTTCCGGTTAAGGATGTTTACGCGTATGCGTGCGAAGATGCCGATATCACGTTTCAGCTGTATGAAGTGCTGATCGAAAAACTGAAGCAGGATGAACTGTATGAAATCGCCGAATCGCTCGAGTTTCCGCTGATTCGTGTTCTGGCAAATATGGAGATGCGCGGTGTGAGCATCGACACTGAAATGCTGGATACATTTTCAAAAGAGCTGAACGGGGATATTCTCGAAATTCAGAAAAAAATATTTGATCTCTCAGGCGAGGAATTCAACCTGAACAGTCCCGCGCAGCTTGGTACGGTTTTATTTGAAAAGATGGGATTACCGCCGAGTAAAAAGACGAAAAGCGGCCAGTATTCAACGTCAGAACAGGTTTTAACCGAACTTGCACCCAACTACGAAATCGTGGAAATGGTGCTGGATTACCGCTCGCTTTCCAAACTGAAATCCACCTATGTCGACGCGCTGCCGAAACTGATTAATCCCGAAACGGGGCGCATCCACAGCAGTTTGAATCAGCATGTGGCGGCAACGGGAAGATTATCTTCCTCCAGCCCGAATCTTCAGAATATTCCGATTCGCACAGAGCGCGGGCGCGAAATCAGAAAAGCGTTTATTGCGCCGGAAGGCTGTAAACTGATCGCGGCCGATTATTCACAAATTGAGCTCCGAATCATTGCGTCGATTGCCAAAGACGAGGCGATGATCAGAGCGTTTACCAACGATGAGGATATTCACGCAAGGACGGCCAGCGAGATTTTCGGGCTGGACGACATCAGCGAAGTGGACCGGAACATGCGGCGGAAAGCGAAGGAAGTTAACTTCGGGATTCCGTATGGCGTCAGCGCGTTTGGGCTTGCTCAGCGTCTGGGCATCAGCAGAACCGAGGCGAAAGCAATCATCGACGCCTATTTTGACCGTTTCCCGAATATTCAGAAATACATCAACGAAACCACGCAGTATGCCGCTGAGCACGGATTCGTAAAAACGCTTATGGGACGCCGCCGATACATCCCTGAAATTCGCTCCTCAAATCCCAATATCCGGGGATTTGCTGAACGCACGGCCATTAACATGCCGATTCAGGGAACAGCCGCCGATCTGATCAAAAAGGCGATGATCACCCTTGAGGAAAAACTCGAAACAGGAAATTTCAAAACCCGAATGCTGCTTCAGGTGCATGATGAACTGCTTTTCGAAGCGCCGGAATCAGAAGTAGATCCCGTTGCCGAACTGATCACCAAAGAGATGGAATCGGCGATGAAGCTGGAAGTTCCGGTGAAAGTTGAGGCGGGGATTGCGGGTAACTGGCTTGAGGCGCATTGAGTTTTTTTGTCCGGGGAAAGTAACTCAAACCGGACAATGCAGAAGCAGTATTTTCGACACAGGTATTTAAATAACAATTTTTTAGGTACAGGGCATGCCCTGTACCTACAGTATCCGGACAACTTTGTTGCCGCAATTTTTTCGCCAGTTTTACCCTCCGCCCAAATTCTTATTCCTTAATAAACCTCGGAATATCCCGCGGAAGCCTGGTCAGCGTTTCGTAGTTCAGGCGGTTGGTGAGCTCGCTGAAGGAACCGACGGTCAGTTCTGTATCGCCGTCATTTCCGATTATCGTAACCGGACTCCCCTTTTCCACGCCTTCGATGGAAGTGACGTCCACGATCATCATGTTCATGTTCACCACGCCAATTACCGAGGCGCGCTGGCCGTTGATGAGAACGCGGCCGAGGTTGCTTAAATCCCGCGTAAATCCGTGTGAGTAACCGATCGGGACGGTCGCTATTTTTGTCTGCTGATTGGTCAGAAATGCCGTACCGTATCCGATAAACCGGTTTGGCGGCACGCTTTTGGTGCTCATCACCTTACTCTTCCAGCTGATGACGCGCTTCAGCGGATCGTGAATTTTGGCATCTGAATCGCCGTTAAAACCATCCCCCATCTGCTCGCTCAAATCGTGCATGTAGGTTTCGCGCGTTGGCCAGAATCCGTACTGCGCAATCCCGATCCGCACCATGTTCATAATTGTGCGGGGATACCTCAGCGCGGCGGCAGAACAGGCCGTATGGCAAAAGCGAAATTCCAGCTTCGACTGCCTGATGCGACGCAGTTTCCAGGCGTATTCCTTCATCTGATTTTTCACCCTCAGATAATTGCTCACACTTTCGGCACCGGCGTAATGCGTGCAGATTCCCTCCACAATTACGTGCTCGCTGTTTTCTTTCAGAAATGCGATCACTTCCTCAAGCTCATCGCGGCCAAAGCCAGTACGAAACATTCCCGTTTCCAGTTCGAGATGAATCCGGGCTCTCTTTTTGTGTTTTATTGCAATATCAATCGCCGTTTTCAGCCGGTCCTGCTCGAACACGTAAAACGAAATTTCGTTTTCGATGGCCCACTCCAGCTCGCTGTTGTCGATCATCCCCATGATCATAATTTCGCTTTCTTTGGTACGGGCGTTGAACGCGGCAAGCGCTTCATCTGCGCTGAAAACGGAAAAATGGCGAACCCCAAACGACTCGGCCATCGGCAAAATGTGGTTGATCCCATGCCCGTATGCATTGCCCTTTATAACAGACGAGAAAAGCGTATCCGGCCCGAAACGATCTCTCAGATAATCCAGATTATTTTGAAAGGCCTTGCGGCTGAGTTCGATATAACAGCTTTGATACATTCGGTCAGTTCTGCGCTTGTTGCCAGTATTTATGGAGCTGGAGTAAAAAAAGCTTTATTCCGGTTTGAAGCAACTCATCGGGGAAATCATAATCAGGATGATGCAACTGCGGATGCTCTTTTCCGGAGCCTAAACAAAAAAGCAGTCCCGTGAATTTCTGGCTGAACGCGCCAAAATCCTCGCTCCATGGAAACGGATTATCCGGCCGGATAATCTTCAGATCAAGTTTTTCAGCCGCTTCGGTTAGGATATCCACGCAACTATCATCGTTAATCGTGGCGTCGAATGGTTCCACAAAATCTTCAGAAAACGTCAGTCCCCATGATTCTGCAATCGCCCTGCAGCGCTTCAACACGTGAGTTTTCATCTCCTTGAGCACTTCGTTTGAGTTTGCCCGAAGTGTGGCCATCACTACGGCATTGCCCGGCGTAGTGCCGAATGCGCGCTTACCAACGCTTGCGTGTATTATGGTGATCAGCGCGTTTGTGCTTCGGGGAAATTCCTGCGCCGCAATACCGGGCAGCATATTCACAATCTGAGCCATCGCCGCCGCAGGACTCCGGCCATCTTCAGGATATCCGGCATGTGAGCTTGTGCCCTTAAGCTTCATCTCGATGCCAACCGAGGCCGAGGTAAACGTGCCCTCGCGAACAATCACCGAGTGCGCCGGATAGCCCGGAAGATTATGCAGCGCCATCGCCATATAAGGGCTGATTTCGCTGAACTTTTCATCTTTGAGTATTCGTGCGGCGCCTTCTCCGGTTTCCTCGGCCGGCTGAAATAACAGATACACCCTGCCTTTCGGAGGCTTGTTCTCACCCAGCCATCGCGCCACGCCAAGCACGATCGTCATGTGCCCGTCGTGACCACATTTGTGTCCGGTATCGGGATTTTCTGAAGCATATTCAAGATCCGGAGAATCGGGAATCGGAAGGGCGTCAAGTTCGGCTCTGATCATCAAATCCGGGCCGGATTTTTCTTCTCCGTACACGGCAATCACGCCGCATCCCCCAACATTTTCAATGATTTTATCGGGATTGGTTTCCTTCAGAACCTTTATCACAAATTCTGCTGTTTTCTTCTCATCCCCCGAAAGTTCTGCTTTTTTATGCAGTTCACGCCTCAGATCAACCAGATCCTGAATATGATCATCCAGGAAATTTTCCAACTCTTTTATATCAACCTTCATATCGGATCGGTTTCGTATGAACTAAAGATAAAGCGGCCCGAGAACCATGCGCGGATCAGGATAGACGGACGCGAGCCTGAGCGCATCCTCAACGGAAACCACGCCGGGCATATCGGGAACATCCGGTTTTTTTACCGAAAGCTGAAAATGAAGATGAGGAATCCATCCCCCGTTCTCCTCTTTTGTGCCGAGTTCACCGAGCAGCTGCCCTTTGCAGATTTCATCCCCGGCAGTAAACTTTTTCAGCGATTCACGGCTGAGATGTCCGTAAAGCGCGTAGAGTTTTTTATCCCCGAAATTGTGTTCGGTTACGATGGTCGGGCCGTAGTCGAGGGGATTATCGTTATCTCGTGCGCCGA
>PXAI01000048.1 GCA_003567135.1 Balneolia bacterium
CTGAAATACCGGATGAACCGGAAGAAGAAGAATCTATCTGATTTTTCAAACTTTAGACAACCTGTTCACGCAGAATCTAAAATCCGAAACGGTTTAACAGATATCGTTGTTAACACACTGAAACACAACGTATTAATTAAACCGTTTTATGAAACTGATTCTCAGGCTCACGCTATTATCTCTTTTTCTTCCATTTCTGTTTATCAACGCTACACCTCAGGATGCTCAGACTCAATCAATTGAATTTGGCGTGGAAACCGGTGGTGTTTTTTTCTCCGGTAATGATGTACGCATTCCCAACGAAGGCGGCACAAAATTTGACATGCTTGAACTTATAGGTACCGATCTGAATCCTTACCTCAGGCTAAGTGCGGCCGTAACGCTGGGCGAGCGTCACCGAATCGGTTTACTCTACGCTCCTCTTTCAGTGGATGGTTCCGGAACATTTGCCAGCGATGTTTTCTTTGAAGATGCCACCTTCGCCGCAGGCGAACCGATCAGGGGAACCTACCAGTTTTCCAATTACCGGTTATCCTACCGATACATGTTTTTCAGAAATGAGCGCTGGGATCTTGGTGCCGGATTCACCGCGTTTATCCGCGATGCAAAAGTTCAGCTGGAGCAACAGGATATCTCGGAAAAAAATACCGATCTCGGTTTTGTGCCTCTGGTTAGTTTTTACGCGGATTATCAGATCGGCGGCGGATTTTCAGCCACTTTCGATGTTGAAGCACTTGCCGGACAGCAGGGCCGAGCAGCAGATGGCGCACTGACGCTAAATTATAAACCGGCGGAGAATATCAGGGTTTCAGCGGGTTACAGACTACTTGAAGGCGGTGCAGATGTGGACGAAGTTTACAACTTTGCCTGGATCAACTATCTGAAGATCGGCGTACGGTATACGCTTTAATTTGCGTGAAATGTAATCCTGCTGACTCTTTATCATAAAACGGATTCGGATTTTTGAAATACATCAGTTTTTAACTTAATCCGGTTTTTATGAGAGCATTAATTCTTTTAATTGCGTTTGCAATCCTCCTGCTGCCGCTTCATTCCTGTGCCCAGGATGTTTTTCGTGAGTTTGATACCGATGTTACCAGATACTCAATTGATCTCAGCCTGATTCTTGACGGCGGCCCGCCAAAAGACGGAATCCCGGCCATTAACGATCCAAAGTTCGTTCCTGTTGATGAGGCTAATCTTGAGGATGATATGCGCGGAATGTTCGTTGAGTTTGACGGTGAACAGCGCTTTTATCCATACAATATTCTCGTATGGCACGAAATTGTAAATGACCGCATTGGTGATCATCACATCGCTGTAACCTTCTGCCCTTTATGCGGATCTGCAATACTTTTTGATCGCGAAATAGACAGTGAAATTCTTCAGTTTGGCGTAACCGGACTGCTCTATCAGTCGAATATGCTGATGTATGATACGATGACTGAATCTTTTTGGTCGCAGACGTTGAGAGAGGTTGTGGTTGGAACTTATACCGGCCAGAAACTGGAAATTCTGCCCTTTCAGTTAATTACATTTGAGGATGTAAAAGAGCAGTATCCGCAGGCCACAGTACTCAGCGAGGATACCGGCTTCAGAAGAAACTATAATCGTTATCCCTATGGTGATTATGAAGAGAATTTCTCGCTGATTTTCCCGGTTCTGCGTGAAGATGACCGATATCATCCCAAAAAAATGTTCTTCATATTTGACGCCGGGGAAACAAACGTTGCTGCTGATCCTGATATGCTCGATGATGGTCAAACGCTGCAAAACGAAATTAACGGAGAAGCCGTCACGCTCCTACGGTCAGGGAATGAGCTTTATGCTACTGATGAAAATAACGAACTGCTGCCCGGTTACTGGGAAATGTGGTTCAGCTGGTATATCCACCATGCTGAGGATGGTTTTGTGTGGGATTAGGCGGTTTGACCGAATAAAAAAACCTTTCCGATAGAATTACGGAAAGGTTTTTACACTTTTCGCCGGTATGTCAGAGTTCCGGTATATTGTGCTTCAAACTAACTGTGATACCGTAGAAGTGTTTTGATTTCATCAGCGGAATTGTTCTGATTCAGTTCTTCAACTATTTCACCGGTTGACGGATTAATCAGGAGTAAAATTCCCGTCTTGCCGTTGTACTTTTCATAAATTTGGCTCAAACCAAGTTGAGAAGCCATCATTGACGTTTGGCGCTTTGCCTGGTCATCGGTCACGTCAAATACGGCGAACCAAATTGCTGAATCAGAAAATTCAGTCTTTATCTTATCGAGGTTTGCGTCAAGTGTTTTGCAGTGTCCGCACCAGTCGGCATAGATTCGCAGTGCTATAAGCTCAGCTTTTTCTGCATCTTCATCTACTGTTGCCTGTGCTGAAAAAAACGCGATATAAGTGATAATCAAAAAAATCGGAAGTGCTTTAATTAAGATATTCATGGTAAGGGGATTAGGTTAATGGATGTCTGTACATTTTGAATATTGAGATTTGATCAATCCCTAATTAAGTCTAATTACACTAACCAGGTGTCATATTCGTGACAATAGTCCCCGATTGGATCATTCAGGCAGCTGAAGCGTACACGCCGCCCAGGTCAGTCCCGCGCCAAACGCCACAAAAACCATCTTATCCCCCATTTTGACGCGCCCCTCGTCAAACGCCTCACACAGCGCTATGGGTATCGAGGCGGCTGAGGTGTTACCGTATTTGTGCACGTTTATATACACCCTGTCAGCAGGCAAATCTGCGGTTTTAATAGCAAATTCGATAATCCGTGCATTGGCCTGATGCGGGATGTAAAGATCGATGTCATCTTTGCTCAGGCCGGAATCTTCCAGAACTTTCTCAATCGATTGCCCCATTACCTTTGTGGCAAACTTGAAAACTTCGCGGCCGTTCATTTTCAGGTAGTTTTGTCCGCTGTCCAGCGATTCGTGGCTTGGCGGCACCTTAGTTCCGCCAGACGGAAGTATCAGAAGTTCTGCTCCGCTGCCGTCCGATCCCATCATATGCGAAAGCACGCCGCACGGCTCCTTTTTTCTGGATACAACGACTGAAGCTGCGCCGTCCCCGAAAAGCACGCAGGTGTTGCGGTCTTCCCAGTCAACCATGCGGGTGATCACCTCGACACCAACAACGATAATATTCCGGTACTGACCGGTTTTCATGTAAAGATCAGCGGTGATTAACGCGCTAACAAATCCCGTGCAGCCAACAACCATGGTAAAAGCGCCGCACTTCGCCCCAAGATTATGCTGCACCATGCTTGATACCGGAGGCGTAAGAAAATCGGGGCTGGATGTCGCGACGATAATCAAATCAATTTCATCGGCACTGACGCCGGCGCGCTCCATGGCTTTTCTGGCAGAATCGGTGGCAAGCTGCGAGCACTGCTCGTGATCGCCTACCACTCTTCGCTGTTTAATTCCGGTACGCTCGGTGATCCACTGATCGCTGGTATCAATTTTTGACGCAAGCTCTTCGTTGGTCACAACGCGTTCGGGAACCGCCTTGCCGTATCCCGTAATTCCTCCGTAATAATTGCTCATAATCTCGTTTAATGGTCAAATAGTGTATCCAAATCAAATATGGCGGAATATACGGTTTTGCCGCTTAATTACTCAAAACCACTTTTTGGCGCGTCAAAAACCGTGCTCAATCCCACTCATCAATCAGTTTAACAACCTGTTTTATCTGAGCGGCAGAAACCTGAAAATGCGTAACCATGCGGATGGTTTTCGGCCCGAACACGCTTACAGCAACACCCTTTTCCCTGAATGCATCAGCAACCTGAACTGCGTCAATTTCCAGAGTGTCAAAAAGTATGATGTTGGTAAACACATCCTCAGGATTTATGCTGAACGCATCGCATCTTTCCAGCGCACCGGCAATTTCCAGGGCATGAGCGTGATCATTCTTCAAAAATGCTCTGTGATTTTCAACCGCGTAATCAGTTGCAGCTGCAAGCAGGCCGATCTGACGCATCCCTCCTCCAAACATTTTCCGGAAACGCCGGGCTTTTATGATCTGATCCCGCGAGCCCAGCATCATTGAACCAACGGGCGATCCGAGCCCTTTGCTGAAGCAGACCGAAATGGTGTCAAAATGTTTTCCAACTTCTTCAGCGGAATATCCCGAAGCTTCGAGTGCGTTCCATATTCGGGCGCCGTCGAGGTGCAGGCTCAAACCGTGCTGGTCGGCAAGTGATCTCAGCGCTTTTATCTGATCGAGCTTATACCACGCGCCGCCGCCTTTGTTGGTCGTATTTTCCAGCGCGATCACTTTGGTAATCGGATCCCAGTCGTTTTTGGTTCGAATCGCAGATGCCGCATCTTCCACGCTGAGCATTCCGTTTTTCCCTGAAACTGTACGAAGCTGAACTCCTGAGAGCGCCGCGGCGGCTCCGGTTTCATAATTAAAAATGTGCGCTTTTTCATCCAGAATGATCTCATCCCCCGGACCGGCCAGAACCCGTACGCAAAGCTGGTTGCTCATGGTACCGCTTGGCACAAAAAGTCCCGCTTCCTGACCAAACATTTCCGCTATTTTTTGTTCGAATGTATTTGCAGTGGGATCTTCACCAAAAACATCATCCCCTGTTTCTGCCTCTGCCATGGCGTGGAGCATTTCAGGAGTTGGGCGCGTTACGGTATCGCTTCTGAGATCAATCATATCGTTTGAGTAAAGCAAAAAGGGTATGCGCAAACATACCCTTTCAGTTGTGTTGAAATTGAATTATTTCTGATGGTTATAAAATCCCTGACCGGTTTTATCACCTAATTTCCCGGCATCCACCATTTTTACGAGCAGCGGACACGGACGATATTTCGGGTCCCTGAATCCTTCGTAAAGTACGTTAAGAATATCCAGACACACATCCAGGCCAATGAAATCTGCAAGCCTGAGCGGCCCCATCGGATGCGCCATACCGAGCTTCATCACTTCATCAACGTGTTCGGCTGTGGCTACGCCTTCATGGACACAGAAAATAGCCTCGTTGATCATCGGCATAAGAACGCGGTTGGAAACAAATCCCGGGAAATCGTTGACCGGTACGGGGACTTTACCCAGATCTTTTGAGAGTTTTTCGATTACGTTATACACTTCATCAGAAGTATCGAGTCCGCGAATGATTTCAACCAGCTTCATAACCGGAACCGGATTAAAGAAGTGCATTCCGATGACCTTATCGGCGCGGCCGGTTACCGCAGCAAGTTTGGTAATGGAAATAGAAGAAGTATTTGATGCGAGAATCGTATCAGCCGGAGTAACTTTATCGAGCGTCTGGAAGATTTTCTTTTTCAGCTCAAAGTTTTCGTTTACGGCTTCGATCACCAGATCCGCGTTCAGCGCGCCTTTTTCGAGGGAATCAGATGTTTTGATCCGGCCAAGCGTCTCATCCATCTGCTGCTGGGTGATCTTTTCCTTACTGACCATCCGCCCCAGATTTTTGCTGATGGTGGCCAGCGCTTTTTCCAGAACTTCAGCCTTGATGTCAATTAACGTTACCGGAAATCCCGCCATCGCTACCACGTGCGCAATTCCGTTACCCATCGTTCCGCCGCCAACTACGGCTACTTGTTTAATATTCATTTTTTCGTCTTTTAGTTAATAATAATTACAGTCGTTGAATTAGCGTTGAGCTAAATTTATCATTGAAAAGTTCTATCCTTTCTGCTGCATTCCAAGCTGATCCATTCTAAATTTATTCGCTTCAATCGGTTTTGGCACTTCAATCGGGAAATGTTTTTTCTCATATTCATCAATTAAAATACCCAAGATTTCCAGTTCATCGCCTTCTTTCGTACCTGGCTTGGCGTTAAATATTTCTTCAATACGACCCAGCGCTTTTTGATAATCGTTTTCGGTATGTATGGGTTTAACTTGCATAATCATTGTTACGCTGGAAATTGTCGTTGTATCAGTTTTGTCTTAGAACCAACAAGTTACGATTTACACCTCAAAAGCGCATTCCCGCAAAAACTCATTCACCGTTTCCTGCGCATTTTTCGGCGCGCGTATTACTTGAATCACGCCATCTTTCTCCACCAGAATTTCACCGGGAAGCGATCGGCGGTTGTACTGCGAGGCCATCGTCATGCCATAGGCACCGGCATCGCGAATCGCGACCACATCCCCTACTTCAGAATCCGGCATGGCGCGGTCTTCTGCAAGGATATCCCCGCTTTCGCAAATATTACCTGCGATTGTGTAGACTTTTTGCGGAGCATCCTGCGGCTTTGAAACGTTTTCCACGCGGTGCCAAGCATCGTAGAGCATCGGCCTGAGCAGGTGATGCATCCCCGTATCGGTTCCAAGATAGAGCGTTTCAACCTGGTTTTTTATCGTTTGGATGGTGGTCAGCAGCGTTCCGGCTTCAGCTACATACCATCTGCCCGGCTCAAACAGATAGCGGAATCCTTCCGGACGATTTTCCAGATCTTCTTTCAAAACAGGTCCGGCAAGTTTTGCGAATTCATCCAGATCGAAAATCTGATCATCGGGATGATACGGTGTCGGAACGCCGCCGCCAAAGTTGATCATCCTCAAATCCTTAAAACCTGAAGCCGCTTCAAGCAGCACCTTCATCGCAGCCACGAGATTTTCGGGACGTTTAATTCCACTGCCGATATGCGCGTGAAGTCCCACGATCTTTTTCCCGTATTTGTCTGCCATTTTCACGCAATCATCAATCAAATCGAGACGCACGCCAAACTTACTTTCGGGATCTCCGGTATTTACACGGGTATGATGCCCCTCGCCGATCGCGGGATTTATCCTCAGGCTGCATTCTCTGGAATCCGGATGCTGGAAAAAACGCTCCAGTCTTGAGACCGCGCCGATATTCAGCGTTACGCCCAGACGAATCGCCTCGTTCATCTCCTCATCCGACATGCTGTTTTCCGTGTAGAAAATTTCCGCCGGATTATCCGTGAAGTGTCCGCAAAGCAGAACTTCCTCCAAACTAACCGTGTCAAATCCCACGCCAGATTCACGGATGACCTTAAGGATATGCGGGTTATCGTTCGCCTTGATGGCATACAGCCACGAAACCGGCAGATCCTCAAATAAACTAACGGCCTGTGTACAGCGTTTTCGAATCAGCTGCGCATCATAAACATAGAGCGGAGTACCGTATTTTTTGGCCAGTGATTCAAATGTCTGATGAGTAATAGAAAGCTTATTATCCAATGTCTAACTTCTTATATTAACAAAATGTGGTTTCTGCACGCAGCAACGCCAAAGTTAAACATAAATCGCGTATCTGCGAGTTTTGTTTACAAAGTTAAATTTCTGTTTTCAATAATTACTCTTTTCCATCCACCCAAATTTTCCTGATTCCCGCTGAATGTTCATTTATCGCGCCCTTGCTGCTTTACTGATTCTCGGCTTTCTCGTTCTGCTGGTTTATTTAACGATTCGGTTTACCGTGCTTACCACAACCGGCCCGCTTGATGGAAATATTACGGTTCCTGACCTCACGGGTCAGGTCACAGTTTTGCACGAAGATCAGGGCGTTCCGCATATTTACGCGACAGATTCAGCGGATAACCTCACGGCTTTGGGATTTTTACACGCGCGCGACAGGCTCTGGCAGCTTCATCTCTATCAGCTCGCCGCACGGGGCAACTTGAGCTCACTTTTAGGTGATGCTTTCCTCGTCGCCGATCAGCTTAGCCGCTCACTTCAAATCAGTGCTGATGACATTCAGGTTGATAACACAATTTTGCGCCAATTGCAGGCCTATACCGATGGCATCAACCGTTTTATACAGGATTATCCCCGGAAACTTCCGCCGGAATTTACGCTTTCGGGAGAACGGCCAGAGCTTTGGGAACCTGAAGATGTACTGAACCTCTATTCACTGTATACGTGGACATCCGCCGGCCACTGGCAGAATTTACTGGGTTCTGAGCTGCTTTTAAACCAGCTTCCCGATGCGCTTCGTCCGTATCTCCGACCTGACCTGGTGCCGGACTGCATCTCCAGAACAATCCCTCTTGAGTTCACCGAAAGCTCAATTCAACTGCTCACCGCTGATCACACGCTTCGCCTCGTGCTGAATTTTCCGGCCAACGCGCATCACGCCATTGCAACGGGCTCGCTCGATGTCGATCAGGGCGGCCTTCCGCTCAGCCGGCTCACGGGATATCTTCAGGCGGGCGAAAACCTGAGCTCAACCTGGTACGAAAGCGTGCATCACATTTTGGGATCAGATTTCATCGCGGGATTTTCAGTGCCGGGTATTCCAGCCGTGTTCACTTCATACAGCGATCAGGTTTCCGGGATGTTATCCGGATCTAATTGCCCTTCGGGATTTATTTCAGCGGCCGCAGATGACATTTCGGGCACTTCACAAATTTTCCGGCTGGATGATGACTCTGAAGAGTTAAAGAGAGTTTTTCTGATGGAAGATGGATTTCATTTTGGGGATGAGAACCAGATCAGCCTTACCTGGTTCAGGCAGCGAATTGCCGATGATCTGAGTTCATGGCTCACGCTTTTTAACGAGCCTCAGTCGACAGAAAACATCATTGCCGAAACCATCACGCCATACTCACATTTTGCCCTTCGCTTTCGCGATAACAGCGTGCAGGACTGGTACCACGATGGCTTAAGCCGAAGAACGGTGCAATCCAAAGATAACCTGCACTTTCCGGCAGGAGCGAAATTTGCCCGATCAGAAAACTTTATACTTGCCAGCGACGGCACGGCAGGTCAGTCTGATTTTAGTCCGCTTATTTCGGATAACGTTGAAACCATCAACGAACTGATGCTGTCGGTCATTACCGATGATGAGGAAAACCTCTTTCCCGATATCCTCACCCTTTTCCCCTATCTGCAAAACTGGAATTTCAACTACGCCCCGCACTCCGTCGCCGCTACTATAACCGAGACGTTTTTGCAAACCATTTCCGAAACTTCTTTTCGACCGTATGATGAAAAAGAGATCCTGGATGATCTTCTTCAACTCGGTTTTTTGGGTCGCGAAAACGCTATCAGGCTGCTCAACTTTCACGCCGATGCAAGGCAAACCGGCGCTTTTTCTCCCGTTTCGGATGCCTTTTTACTTCGCCGCCTGAACGAGGTTCATTCAATTCTTACAGATCAGGTCGGTCCGGAAACGTACGAATGGCGCTGGGGTAACGTAAACCGCGCCGGATTCCGCAGCAGCGTCATATCACTGGTTGCAGAATTACGGGGTGATGATTCTATTTTATCGGCATCGAACAATTTGCTCAGCCGCAGCGAGTATAATTTTTCCGGACACCCGGATGTGTTCAATTATGCCAAACCAGGCCGCAATTTCGACCAAACGCTGCCGGCCGTTTACTTTGCATCCGATTACACGACTTTGAACCGTTATTTCAGCATCAACGCAACCGGAAACAGCCTGAATCCCGTCGCCGCATTTTTCGACGATGAACTTGATTTATGGCTGGAAAATGAACCAAAAACGGTGCGCATTTATCCTGAAATGAATGATTTTCCAGCAACACACATACTGATCCTGAATCCATGACCGGTACCTTAAACACTGAATTTACAATCGGGCTCGATTCGGGCGGAACTCAAAGCCGGTTTGCGGTGGCCGATTCCGCCGGAGAAATTCTCTTCCGCGGAAAAGCCGGATCTGTAAAGCCTTTTTTAAGTGATTCAATGCTGAATGACCGGTTTCAGCAGATCTACAACCTGATCCCCAAAACGCTGATATCAGGAATTACCATCGTTAACGCCGGAGTTTCCGGATGCGGAACAGAACCAAACCGGAAGCGGATTCTCAATTTTCTTAACGCAACTTTCCCAAACTGCGAAAACAAAATTACGAGTGATGCCGAAGCTACCCTTCGCGTTTCGTTTAAGGAATCCAACGGAATTCTGCTGATCGCCGGAACCGGATCTTCCCTTTCTTTTTTTGATCAGAATGAAAAACTCTGTTTCCGGGGAGGTTTTGGCACTCACGTTGGTGATACGTTATCCGGCTATGAAATCGGCAGGCAAATTCTTTCCATTGTGCTGAGGTTGTTCGAGCGAAATCTCGAAAATGATCTCACCAATGCTGTTTTTTCTGAAATGAATATCCACGATAAAGAGCGGGAATCTGTATCGAAAGTCATCAACAGTGAATCCTTTTCCCCTTCACAGCTGGCACCGGTTGTGCTGAAATTTGCATCTGAGGATGAATCGACCTGTAATCAGATCGTGCGTAACCAGCTTCAAACAATGGTGTACGATGTATTCTCAATTTTTGAACAGCATGATCACCTTGATACCGTACAGTTTCATGGGGGATTGTTCCAGAATGAGTGGTTTAAAGACCTGGTTGAGGAGAGCATTCGAAGAAGTGTTCCCGCTGTACGTATTAAAACCGACCCGACGGACGTTGCCGGTTTACTGGCACGCAAAGGTTTCACCAACTAAATCTATCCCGAAAACTTCCCATTTAATACATGAACAAAACGTCATCCCCGACTTCCAGTCCTAAGCTGATCTCAATGCTGCTTTTGTGCATTCTGGTTCTGCCGTTTCATCACGCAAACGCGCAAACTTCGCTGATGGGCGGCGCAGAAACCCTGAGAGGAGAAATAACGCGCCAGGCAGAAGATATTCTCAGCAACATGTCGCTCCGTGAAAAAATCGGCCAGTTGATGTATATCAGGGCACACGGAGATTACTATTCGGTGGATGATCCGAATTATCTCGAGCTGAAAAAAATGGTGGAGGAATACCACGTTGGCGGGATCATTTTTTTTCGGGGTGATATTTACAATCAGGCGCTTTTAACGAACCGGCTGCAGCAGCACGCGAGAGTACCGCTATGGATTACGCAGGATATGGAGTTCGGAGCCGCGATGCGGATCAACAACACAACCCGTATAACGCCGGCAATGGGCGTTGCAGCTACGGGAAATCCGGCGTGGGCGTTTGAGAAAGGCCGCATTACCGCGCTTGAGGCCAAAGCGGTGGGCGTGCATCAGGTTTTTGCCCCGGTTGTGGATGTAAACAACAACCCGAATAATCCGGTTATCAACGTTCGCTCGTTTTCCGAAGATCCGGAAATTGTGTCGCGATTTGCCAGCGAGTTTATTCGTGGCGTTCAGAGTCAGGGCGTAGTCTCCACAGCCAAACATTTTCCCGGACACGGCGATACGGATACGGATTCTCACTTTGCCCTGCCGACCATCAACCATTCCTGGGATCGCCTTAACTCGGTAGAACTTGTACCGTTCAGAGCGGCCATTGAAACCGGTGTTGAAAGCGTGATGTCGGCGCATATCGCATTTCCGGCCATCAATTCCGAACCGGGACGCCCGGCTACGCTCGATCCCAAAGTACTGGACAGCGTGCTTCGCGACAGCCTCGGTTTTAAAGGCATTATCATAACCGACGCGCTTGAAATGCAGGGAATCGCGGCACATTATTCACCCGGCGAAGCTTTAATTCTTGCCCTCGAAGCCGGAGCTGACATGATGCTCCTGTCCCCCGACGATTATACCGCTATCAACGAAGTGGAAGCGGCTGTTTACCGCGGCCAGCTTCCTGAAGAACGTATTGATGAATCCGTTCTGAAACTCCTTAAGTGGAAAGTGGATTACGGCCTGATGCGCCGCCGTTTTGTGGAAGTAAACCGCATCCCAATGCAGGTTAACACGCGCCGCAGCCAGATGATCGCCGATGAAATTGCCCGCGAATCCATCACCCTGCTGAAAAATTCGAACGACATCGTACCGATCAGCCCGGACCGCTATCCTAAAGTTTCGGTGATTATGGTTTCGAATCACCGCGGCGGAAATACGGGAAGCAGCTTCATCCGCGCTATCAGAAATTATCACCCCGACGTAAATTTCCACAACTACGACAGCCGTACTTCTGATGCAGAGCTCGATCAGATGGTAGCCGCGGCACGTTCGTCTGATCTTATTATCGTGGGATCGGTAATCAGCCAGAATTCCGGCAGAACGGAGCGATACAGTGCAAGCCAGCGAAGGTTCCTGAATCGCCTGACCGGAACCGGAAAACCGCTCGCGCTGGTTTCTTTTTCAAGTCCGTACGTGGTGAGTGAACTTCCCGGCGCACAGGTTCATATGCTGGCCTGGTCAGAAGGCGGAAGTCAGCCTGAGGCGGCCGCATCCGCGTTATTTGGCGCCTCACCGATCACCGCTACGCTCCCGATTACCATACCGAATCTCTATCAGCGCCATTCGGGCATTCACACGGAGAAAACAATCCTTCGGCGTGATCTTCCTGAAGTTGCCGGGATGTCGTCCGAGGCCCTTCGCCGTGTTGATACCATCATGCAGGAAGCCGTTCGCGATTCAGTATTTCCCGGCGGCGTAGTTGCCATAGCCCGAAACGGGATTGTGACCTACCACAACAGCTTCGGCTATTTTGATTATCAAAAAAAGAATCCGGTTCGTACAAATACCATTTACGATCTGGCGTCGCTGACCAAACCGATGGCCACTACAGCCGCCGTGATGATGCTCTACGATCAGGGAAAAATCCAATTGGATGATCCTGTTTCAAAATGGATATCGGAGTTTGACTCAGGCGATCGCCGGAATGTTACCATAAAACATCTGCTGGAGCACACTTCAGGACTCCCCGCATTCCGTACCTACGTCGATCAGATCAAAGATTCCGGTCGCCTGATGCAGGCCATTAAAAACGAGCCGCTGATCAATCCCCCGGGCGAGCAAACCGTTTACAGCGATCTCGGATTTATCCTGCTGGGGCATATTGTGGAGCAGATTTCCGGAACCGGGCTGAGCCAGTATCTGAACACCAACCTCTTCTATCCTGCCGGAATGTCTGATACAATGTTTAATCCGCAGCGCAGAGGCCGTTGGGTTGTAAACCGGATTCCACCTTCCGAAATTGATACCGTTTACCGGAATCGTGAAATTAATGCGGATGTAAACGATGAGCGCGCCTACTACCTGGGCGGAACAGCCGGACACGCCGGACTTTTCGGAACTGCGTTTAACGTCGCCGTGTTTGGCGAAATACTGCTCAACGGAGGAACATACCGCGGCAGAGAGTTCTTCAAACCCGAAACCGTTGAGCTGTTCACCGGAAGACATTCGGAAAATCAGAAACGGGGTTTGGGATTCGACTTTAAATCACTTTCCGGATTTACGACCGCCGGACAGCTTGCAAGCGATAAAACCTATGGTCACCTTGGTTTTACCGGCACAAGTTTCTGGATTGATCCGGAAAATCATGTATCAATTACTATCTTAACGAACAGAACATTTCCGTACAGAAGCAACGCACGCGCCATAAACAGAATCCGCGCGGATGTGGCCGACGCTGTAATTAATGCAATAAACGACTGATGAAATCGCTGAAAATACTCGAATCGAGAGCTTATACACCATACTCAGGATCACCCCAATATGCGGTGGTAAAAGGGAAAAGCGGCAACTATTATCCCGGCGTGCGTGTGGAAAACGTTTCGTATCCACTCAGCATTACGGCTGTTCAGGCTGCGCTGTACGGCTGTATGAGCGAATCAGACATCCCCGTTGAAATTATTTTACCTGAGGGTGACAGCGAGTTTTTGATCGATTACTGGAAATCACACTTCAGCCTCAAAATCTCCCATACGTTCCCTGAGGAATCTGAGCTCACAAATTACATCCTCCAGCCGGGGAATGAGCTTCGCAAAGATCTCGAAAAACTGCTGGAACGGGCTTCCGTTTCGGAGTCCAATTTTCCGGTTGCCTGCATTCTGGAGACAGAAAAAGGCTGGGTAACAGGCGTGAATATTGAAGTAGGTTCTTGGCCGCTGGGGCTCTGCGCTGAGAGAGTGGCTATTTCAAAAGCGGTTGCGTCCGGCGCAGGACAAATTCTTGCCGCCCACGTCACTGCTCCGAAAAGTGATTACGTAAGCCCGTGCGGCGCCTGCCGTCAGGTTTTATTTGAGCATCTGATGTCAAAACGAGTTTATCTTTATCAGAACGATGGAGGATATTTCGACGTTACCGCAGAACAGTTGCTTCCTTATCATTTTAAAGGCGACGTTCTCAAAAAGTTCTAAAAATCTTATCCCCCGATGAGTTATCTCTTCATTCTGGACAGCGGCCATCTTGATAACGGCCCGTTTCTGAAAGTTTTTTCCAAACAGCTCGGCTCACTAAATCTTCCACCATCCGTTTTCATCCACGGAGACAGCGAATATACCGACCGGATTATGCAAACCGGGTTTATGCGCGATGAAGCCCGGATACGAGCCGTCAAGGAGCTGAATCACCGTCTGATCGCCCTTTTTGCCGATGAAGGCGTTGCCTGTGTGGGCCTGAATCCTTACCAGCGCGGTTTGCTTACCACGGATGAGCATGATGAGATCACCACGGATACCACGTTCCTGAACGGGCTTCTTGAGCATACGCACGTTATGCTGTCGAATCTGACTTCAGATAAAGTATCTGATGACACCAACCTTATGCCTCTCGGAAATCTGGCGGCCGTACTGGATGAAGCGCTCGATTTCGATGCCGTCATCGCCATCTCGAAAAATGAAACCGACCCCGGCTCTGATATTTTTGTTAACGGCAATAAAAACGCTGAAAACAAATTGCCTGACGAGCTGGAAAATTCGCCCATTTCATTCACCGTGATTTCAATGAAAGACCTCAATTCCTTAGAGGTTTTTAACCATAAAATCTCCTCCTGAAAACGGTTTTCCAGCCCACATTCCTGAAAAAAAGTGCGATTTTTCCTCATTTTTTACAAAATTAGGGAAAAAACCGCGTTTTAGTGCTTGCTTTGCGTTTTCGTGTTAATTAGATTCAGAAACGTTGATCGTAGATACGACATCATGTATACAACATGAACCTAAATTTTAATTTAACGGAGAACAAATAATGAGCCGATTTCACGAAGTAAAAACTCTCGTTGACTCTCTCGAAGACGATATGGACAAGTTTTATAACAAGGGGAATAAAACAGCCGGTACCCGCGCTCGCAAGACACTGCAAGACCTCAAAAAACTTGCTCAGGAAATTCGTATTGATATTCAGGAAACCAAAAATCAGGAATAATCCGAATATCGACGATTTTTTAGAAAAGCCGCAATTTGATTGTGGCTTTTTTTTTGCTAATCATTTCCCAACCCTCCTCTTACATCAATGAAAAAGTATCTTCTTCTGGCTGCCTGCTTCATATTTGCGGGATGTTCCGCTTCTACCGATAAAGAATCTCTGATTATCATGTCCACCGCCGACCTGCACGGCCACGTATTCCCCTGGGATTATTACGCTGATCAGCCTGACGAGCAGCACAGCCTGTTAAAAGCGGCTTCACTGGTTGATTCGATACGGGCACGACATCCCAAAACACTTCTGCTGGATGGCGGCGACTGGCTTCAGGGAAATCCATTTGCCGAGTTTTATGCAAAAGTTGATACGGTGAGTCCATACCCCCTGCTTACGGCCGCCGAAGCTATGCAGTTTGATGCCATCGTTCTGGGTAACCACGAATTCAATTTCGGGATACCATTGCTCAATCACAGAATATCACAAACCGATGTTACATTTCTCGGAGCAAACATCCGTGATTTCGAAACCGGTGAAGCGGCTTATCAGCCCTACATCCTGAATGAGTTTGACGGTTTTTCTGTGGGTGTCGTTGGCCTTACAACGCCGGGATCAGCGGTTTGGGACCGCCAGCATGTGGAAGGCATTCTGGAATTCGGAGACGGACCGAAATTCGCCGCAAAGTATGTGCAGGAACTGCGCGATGCGGGAGCAGATGCGGTTGTTATTCTGATGCACTCCGGTTTTGAGACCGGATCATCCTACACCCGTGATGATGTTCCCGTTGAAAACTTCGGCCGGCTGATTCTGGATACTGTCCCGGGCATTGATGCCATGGTTATTGCCCACTCGCACCGCGTCACGGAAATGCTCTACGAAGGCTCTGAGGTTAACCCTCCCGTTCCCGTTATTCAGGCCGGACGATGGGGTTCACATCTCGGCTTTACCGAACTTTTCATCCACCGCGAAGTTGATGGGAGCGTACGCTTTACGCCAGGACGTAATATGGCGATTCCAGTTGAAGATCAGGCGCCTCATGCTGAACTGAGCTCCCTGCTTGAAGATGAGCATCAGCGGGTTAGGGATTACATCAGTGAAGCCATTGCAACAACATCGGCGGCATGGAACTCGGATTATGCCCGGGTGGAGGATACGCCGATTATCGACCTGATACAGCACATCCAGAAAAAACACACCGGGGCTGATCTCTCCACCTCAGCGGCATTTAATTTGTCAGCCGGATTTGGTGCCGGTTCAATTAGCCGGGGCGAGCTGGCGAGGCTGTATCCCTACGAAAACACGCTGTTCAAGCTGGAGATCAATGGTGAAATCCTCAGGAAATATCTGGAGCATTCTGCGCTCTATTTCGCCACATCCGATGAAACAGGTCGGCCGCAGCCATCCGGCAACACCCCGGGCTTCAATTTTGATATGATCAGCGGGGTTGATTACACGATGGATATAAGGCGTGAACCCGGAGACCGGATTACATCTCTGCAGTACAACGGACAACCGGTTCAGCCGGATCAGAAATTCACCATCGCCATAAACTCCTACAGAGCGGCCGGCGGCGGAGATTATGACATGCTTCGAGATGCGAAGGTGCTGTATGAGTCAGCCGAAAGCGTGAGGGCGATTATGGAGGCTTATCTGACGGAACGGGGAAACATCGAACCTGAAGATGTATTTAAACAAAACTGGGCGCTGATTTACTGATCGGCCGAAATATTCGCGCAAAAAAAGGCAGTTGAAACTGCCTTTAAAACTTAATCCTTTCGTCTTCTCAACTTGTAGGCTGCGTAACCGCCTCCTGCAAGCAGCAGGAAACCTAACCCGCCGTCAATAGGCACCGGATCTGGATCATCGGGAAAATCGAACGGAGGAAACTCATCGTGATTATCAGTCGGCTCATTAAATGAAGGAGGCGACGGCGCTCTTGGTGGCTGGCTTCTTTGCTGAGCAAAAACCAATGTATCAGCGGCAAAAACAAACATAGCTGAAACAACAAGTAACCTTGCCCCTCGGGAAATCTTCTTAAGTATTAAATGCATGTTTTAATACGCCGTAATTGATATAGATGGTTTGTTAGTGTTAACGACCAAAATTTCAAAAAAATCAGGTTTAATCCTAATTTTAATGCTTTAATGATTTTCAGTTTATCTCTCTTACGTTATTAATGTGTTCAGTGTAAAAGTAGCGCATATCAGTAAAATAAGAACAAATGTATATAAAATGAAATCATTTAATTAAGCACATTATCTTGGTGTTCAATATAACGACACGAAACAAAAAATATTCGATTGATTTCAGACAAACTGGTAATCGCTCAATAACTTCACTCAAAACAAAGACTCATGGAAATTGATGTAACCACACCTGCCCTGCTGTTTCCCGCCATATCGCTGCTTCTACTGGCCTACACAAACAGGTTTCTTGCTGTGGCAAGTCTGATCAGAGGCCTGAATCATGAAAATGAAGCATTTAAGGATCCGGTAATTCTGGGTCAGATAGAAAATCTCAGAAACAGAATTAATCTGATAAAAAGCATGCAAGCTTACGGAATCTGGAGCCTATTTCTGTGCGTAGTGTGCATGTTTTTGCTTTTTGGCGGGATGGAGTTGACCGGGCGATTCGTATTCGGCCTCAGTCTGATCATGTTGCTGGTTTCGCTGGGCATCTCCATCCGCGAAATACAGATATCCGTGAACGCGCTGAATATTCACCTCAGTGGGCTTGAAAAGTAACCGATTTTACTTGTCGATATCCTCATCATCTACAGGCTCATCCGCTTCCTCTATTTCGGTATCATCGAATGAATCATCATCGTCGTCGTCATCGTCAACCGGAGCAGGCGCGGGCTTTTTCTTAACGGCATCCTCGGTGGCACCGGCCCGACGCAGATACATTCCCACTTCCATGTGCTCATTTTCATTGGCAAGGCTAAGCGCGCTGTTGCCGTTTCTGTCGCGCAGCTTAATATTTGCACCATGGCGAACCAGGAACTGCACAATAGCAATATTGCCTTCACGGGCGGCCTGCATCAGCGCTGATTGCCCCCAGGTTTGAACAGCGTTTACATCAGCGCCTTTTCTCACCAAAAGCTTCACGGCTTCAAGCTGGCCTTCGCGTGATGCAACAATAAGCGCAAGCGGGCCGATAACCGCGCCGTTGTCGAATAGATAATTCATCATCTCCACATTGCCGTTTTCAGCGGCTCTGTTCAACGCAGTTCCGCCAAGCTTGTTAGCGGTGTTAACATCAGCTCCGGCCTCAACGAGAAGCTTAACCACTTCCATGTTATTTTTTTGCGCGGCGTAAATCAATGGCGTGGAGCCGTTTTTGGCAAGCTCATTAAGATCTGCTCCCTGAGAAACAAGTTCAGAAACCTTCTTTTTATCTCCTTCCTGTGAGGCCAGATGCAGTGCTGGGATATCCATAAATCGAATTTCAAATGTTTGTACAATGAGAGTTTAATTCTGACGAGAAACTACAACTGATTTTCCAATTTTCAAGTATTATCCGAAACTTTTCGATTAAATACCTGAAATTAACGATGAATTATCCATGATAATCTGCTAATCAGTTTTCGCTTTAAAAATACCATAAGCACAACTTTTCAGGGAAAACTTTTAAAAACACCTGAATTGGAACGATATATCAAAATTTGAGCTTTTGAGATTTATAAAGAATTTTTATTATGAGCACAGGTTTTAGGGTTAATAATTAATTTTTTTTAATTATTAAAAATTTTTTATATTT
The DNA here is from genome assembly GCA_003567135.1 of Balneolia bacterium. Taxonomy (GTDB): domain Bacteria; phylum Bacteroidota; class Rhodothermia; order Balneolales; family Cyclonatronaceae; genus PXAI01. The sequence goes on from PXAI01000048.1 coordinate 18,798, forward strand.
GAGTAGTTCATTCAAACCTCTGAACAACTGAACTTCAGAGAAGAATATGAATCCCAGATTCTAAACTGACTTAAATCGAATTTATCATGGCTAAAAAATTATCGCTCCTTATAATAATTGCAGCTTACCTGATGATGGCTGTTCCGGCTTTTGCCACTAATGAAAACACGGAAGTAGCTCAAAACGAGAAAATCCAGCTGATTTACGAAGGTGAAGTTATAAGCCTTGCCGCTTATAACTTCCATGCTTCAGCAGGAGAATCCATAAAGTTTGAAGTCTTTGGTTCCGGACTGATGCAGGCCAGGCTTTACGATGGAGGTAGCATTCTTGAAGTAAACGAAACTACTTTCGTATTCAGATCTCCCCAGCAGGCTGGCTTATATCGCGTTCAGTTCAATAACTTCAACGCAAATGAAAAATTGGATATCGATGTATATGTACACCCAAACCTCAGCACCGGCGAAACTCTGACCGTTAGTTCAGATTAACACAACCCGTGCCGTAAACCGGCAGTATATCAATTGATGCACGTCAGTTTAAAATCTTTAAGTCACATTTTCTGATCTGGTATATCTGGCTGATAACATTGCCACTATACAACGTTTCTCTTCCCAACAAAAATAGCTGTTTCTTCGGATTCAGCTATTTTTTTGTTTTATGGTATCAATAAATTTCGCAATATATGTCTGATTGAGATGTAATTTCACTTAGAATCAGCATATACCGCATGAAAAAACTGATATCGACTCTTGCTTTTAGCGTTGCCCTCCTCGCATTTTTGACTACGCATACTGAAGCAAAATCCCACGAAAACGCTGAACGGATTGAAGCTATGATTCCCGTTCAGGATCTGCTTCGGCACCGCATCGAAGTTCAGCTTTTTGAGGAAAACGGAATTTACGTACGGGGATCACTCCTCTACTCCACCGTTACGCTGCCCGAATTTTATCAAAACCGGGGATTCAGGCCCGCGTGGATGGGCAACAGTGATCTTGCGGAAAACCTTCTCGGTGTAATTGATGAAGCGTTCAGCCACGGACTGAATCCTGAAATCTACCATTCCGGCGCTATTCGTGAACTTCTCGAAAGCCGCGATTTCCAGGGAGCCGATCGTACCGAACCTGCCATTCTTGCTGATCTTGACCTTTTACTCACCGACGCTTTTCTGATGCTCGCCTCTCATCACCTCGCAGGCCAGCTCGATCCCGTTAATTTTGATCCGCAGTGGAATATCGCCCGGGATGAAGCCAACTTTTCTGAACTGCTTGAACAGGGAATTGCGGCAAATGATCCTGCCGAAGCGATTCGCGGACTTTACCCTGCACATCCGGGATACCAGCGGCTTGTCGAGGCGCTCCGCCATTACAGGGAAATTCACACCAACGGCGGATGGCCTTCCTTTGAGTCAACCGGCGTTATGAGGCCGGGCGAGGAGTATCAGCGAACGCCGGCACTGCGTGAAAGACTGCAAAAAGCCGGTGATTTCACGGGTGATCTATCCGATAATCTGCTTTATGACAATGAGCTTGCCGAAGCCGTCCGCACTTTTCAGCGGCGTCACGGCCTTGATGCCGATGGAGTAATCGGCCCCAGAACGATGGCTGAGCTGAACGTAACCGCGCAGGAAAGGCTGATTCAGGTATTTGTAAATCTGGAGCGCTGGAGATGGCTGCCACAGCATCTCGGAGATCGCCACATCAGGGTGAACATTGCGAATTTCATGACTGAAATAGTGGAAAATGATAAGGTGGTTGCATCCCACCGCTCGATTGTGGGGCGCCAGTACCGGCAGACTCCCGTTTTCAGCGGACGCATGACCTATCTGGTACTCAGTCCGTTCTGGCACATCCCGCCCGGTATTGCCACCCGCGATGTACTCCCAAGAGTAAGAGAAAATGTGGATTACCTACGCCAGCAAAACATGCAGGTGCTTGACGGCTGGGGATCAGACGCCAGAGTTCTTGATCCTGCGACCGTCGACTGGAGTAAAATCACGGCTTTTAACCTCCGGTATCGTTTTCGTCAGAATCCCGGGCCGAACAATGCGCTCGGTGATGTAAAGTTTATGTTCCCAAACCGCTGGAACGTGTATCTGCATGATACGCCGGGAAGAGAACTTTTTCAGCGGACAAAACGTGATTTCAGTTCAGGCTGCATCCGCGTGGATCGTCCGCTTGAATTAGCCAGATACCTGCTTCAGGGTCAGGATAACTGGAATGAGCGAACTATTGCCGAGGCGGTAAACCGGCGCACGGAGCGTACCGTAGTGCTCAGAAATCCGATTATGGTACACCTGCTCTACTGGACCGCCTGGGCAGATGACGACGGGCTCGTGCAGTTCCGGCGCGATATTTACCAGCGTGATGAAAGATTAAGAGCGGCCATACGTGAAACACTATTTACTCCGCTTGCGACGTTATAGCGTTTGGTTCAGATTTTTCCACCAAACAGGGTTTTAAATTTCACAGCATTGATACAAAAAATAGCCTTCGCTTTTCTTCTCGCTGCATTCGCTTTTTCTTCTGCCAAAGCAACCGGCACAAATATTCCGGAAAACACGGTTATTCCAATTGCCGGCAGCGGCTACACGGAAAATGCGAAAAATAAGTCCATGCAGCTAGTATATAAGGGGAAAAGAATCCCCTATTCCACTTTTGCGCTGTTTGCCATGCCCGGCGAATCCATGAAGTTCAGCGTGAACGGTACCGGACTGCATCACATTAAAATGCACGATGGAGGAGAAATCCTCCAGATCAACAGCAATACCTACATCATGAATGCGCCGGAAGAGCACGGCGTGTATCGCGTTCAGATAAACAGCAACGATTATACGGAATCGATTGACCTGAACGTAGTTGTGATGATACCAAAAACGGAGGTCAAAAACGGCTGGCTGAACGGATACCGAATCGGCAGCTACCCCGGTACGCCGCTCAACAATAATCCCGCTTACCTTCCGCCGGAAGGATTTATTGAGCTGACTCCTGAGAACTTCAATCTTCGCGTGTCGCCGCATTTTACGCTGGGGCAGTTTATGTGCAAACAGGAAGGCGATTTCCCGAAGTACATCGTGCTTCAGGAACGGCTGATTATTGAGCTCGAGGAAATCCTCGAAACGCTAAATAATCGCGGATACCGTGCGAATACGCTCACGATTATGAGCGGATACCGAACACCTTACTACAACGCGCGCATAGGAAACTGCCGCTACAGCCGCCATCAGTGGGGCGATGCCGCGGATATTTTTCTTGATACCAGATCACCACACGGCTGGATGGATGACCTCAACGGCGACGGCGTAGTTGACGTTAAGGATGCCATGATCCTGAAAGAAATTGTTGAAAAACTTCGCGGCAGCACAACCGATCGCCCGAGAGTGGGCGGTATCGGGCTTTACGATGCCCGTCCATGGCGCGGGCCATTCATCCACGTGGATTTGCGCGGAAACCGTGCCAGGTGGTAACTTAATGCTGTGATCCCCGGTGATGCCCATATCGTTCTTCTCTCCCCTGATGCCAGATACGGAATCTGGGAAGAACGGCTTCGGCTCACCGGCTTTGTGAATGAGGTTATCCTGGCAACCGACCACAACGCCGTTAAAAATCCGGATATCTGTTTTTATATCACGGGCGATCAATCTGATCAACACATTTCCGGCGTCATCAAAAACCTGATTCGCAAGCAGGTTCATACGTTCGTGATCGGAAACCCGGCACGATTTCTGGATTCAGCCGGAAGCCTCGCCACGCTTTCTGAAGAAGCCGGCGCCCTGCTGCATTTTTCACTCTGGGGATTGTACCAGCCCGGTCTTCGCACGCTGGTTCAGCACATCCGTAAGCCGGAGATCATCCATTTTGACCGCACGCTTCGCTACAATTCCGACGGCGTGGAAAGTTCGCCGGAAATGATTCCGAATGAGCTTCTTCTCGCCGCTGTTCTGAACCCATCCCCCGTTGCCGATATTCACTTCCGAAAAACAACCGACGCCGTTTCCGTTTCGCTGGTGTACACCAACCGAAGCATCAGCACGCTCATCATTCGTCATGATATTTCACCCGGAATACGAAGAACGGTTTTTGGGCAGGATGTGTACGGCGAACAGCTGGTAACTGCCAATGACAAGTCATGGCGACTGGTGAAAAACGGGAAAAACGTACTCGAAAAAAGTGACGCCATCACGCTTCCGGCCGATGAAATGATTACATCCTTCCTAAAATCAGTACGCGGCATGATCGCCGATCCGGTGGCCGATATCCAGCAGTTACGAAGACTGAGGCCGCTGGATGGTTTGATGAAAAGGGTTGGGATTTGAATTCGGGGTGATTGACGTTTTGGACGACACAAAACTATGCTATATATATAATACAAACAACATCTTGTAGGGACAGGGCATGCCCTGTCCCTACAGGATTTGAATGAATCTGATTCCTGTTGAAGATATTTTTTAATATCGTTTTTGAACCATCTCCAGAACACCGCCCCAAAATAAGTTCATTCTGATTGCGTATTTTCCCATTATGACATCCGCCTTTAATTCTCTGAAATAATCAACATGCCTCTGATCCTCCTGCTAATATTCGCTGTTTCTACCGAAGTTTTTTTTTCTGATCCCGACTGTACAATTCCCGAATCTATTCAGTATGAAGATGTCAGAACCGGAAACGGGGATTTAATCCGCGAAGATACAATCATTGAGATTGATGTAACGATCATGTTGCAAGACGGCCGGGTAATTTCTTCAACAGAATGGCACGGCGTTCCGATCAGAATGGTTTACGGCACTGATGAAATACTGGACGGAATTGATACCGGCATTTGTGGCATGAGAGTTGGCGGAAAACGATCGCTGAACATACCGCCTGAGCTGGCTTTTGGCATTTTTTCAGATCATCAGGCCGTTCCGGATAACAGTACGATTGTTGCCGAGGTTCAGGTCCGGAATATGTTTGAAATGCCGGAGCAGTGGAATGTCAGCGAAGACAAATTTCAGGAAAGTGAATCAGGACTCAAATATGCTGTTTACGAAGAAGGATCGGGTGATGTCTCCGAAGAAGGCGATTTCGTGGAGGTGTTTTACAACGGATATCTCGAAGACGGAACCATGTTTGCCTCAAGCGTGATTAATAATACCCATTTCGGGTTTAGGATTGGCGACAGCGCAATTATCGACGGTGTGCAGGAAGGCGTAACCGGAATGCGGCTCAAGGAGCGCAGAATTCTGGTTATTCCGCCGGAACTGGGCTACGGAACATCGGTTCCGGAATATGGAATTCCCGCAAACGCCACTCTTTATTTCAACCTCGAACTCTTGTACATTGGGAAAGACTGATTTGAGAACTATTACAGATTATAAGCCGGCTTATTGCGCCGGGCAAACCATCAAAAAAATTAAACCATGAGCAGTATTCAGATTAAGCAGGTAGATGCATTCACAACCAAACCATTCACAGGAAATCCGGCCGGGGTTGTACTCGACGCTGACCATCTGAGCAGTAAGGATATGCAGCGCATTGCCAATGAAATGGCTGTTTCCGAAACCGTTTTTGTGCTGAAGCCATCCACCGAGGAATATGACGTTAAGCTGCGCTGGTTCACGCCCAAGTCCGAGGTTGATCTTTGCGGACACGCCACCATTGCGGCATTTCACGTAATGGCCGAAAACGGACGTTTTGATTTGATCGTTGACGAGGATCAGTCATTCAACGTGGAAACCAAAAGCGGAATGCTTACGGTGGATGTGGAGTGGAAAGATCACCAGCCCTACATTGTGATGAGCCTGCCGGTTCCCCGCTTTTTCCCGTTTCCGGATGATTACAACCTGCTCTGCGCCGCAATCGGCATTTCCGAAATTGAGCTGAGCAAAAAAGTGAAGCCGCAAATTACCGACAACGGCTACTGCTACGTACCGCTTTCGACCTACGACAGCCTTGAAACGCTGGAGCCGAACTTCATGCTGATGAAAAAGCTGAAGGAACGTCACGATCTTGAGGGATTTGCGGTCGTTACCACCGAAACCGGTGACAATGATGTAGACTGGTACATGCGCTTTTTCGCGCCGTCGCTCGGAGTAAACGAAGATCCGGTAACCGGAAGTGCAAACGGGCCGATGGGCGTTTTTCTGTATAAAAACGGGCTTCTCGAAAAATCCAAAAAGCTGATTACCCTTCGCGGCGCCCAGGGACATTTCATCAACCGCCCCGGTTACGTCACGGTAACTATGCTGATCAGCAAAAATAATGCGGTGGACGATCTACGTATTTCCGGACAGGCCGTAACAGTTCTTGAGGGCGCCATCCGCACCCATGTAAACATCCCGGAAAAACTCTGACGGTACCTACTTCTTCGCACCCGATTTCATCATCTGAAAAAACTGTTTCAGAACGGGGCGCGGCGCGGCCTGCGTGATAAAGTTGAACTGTCCTGCTTTCAGGCGTTCTCCCCCGTCAATGGTTACGCATTCACCGGTAATGTAGGCTGACAGATCAGAAAC
>PXAI01000249.1 GCA_003567135.1 Balneolia bacterium
AACTTTAACGACATTCTGGATGAAATCCGGAGCACGTTTGCTATCCACCGTAAGATGAACACGATTCTTGGCGGGGTGCACCTTGAGGTGACCGGCGAGGATGTTACGGAGTGTGTGGGTGGAGCAAACGGCCTGAGCGCGCACGGACTAAAAACCAACTACCGCAGCTACTGCGATCCGAGGCTGAACTACGAGCAAAGCCTGGAAATGGCGTTCTTGATTTCCCGCGAATGGAAGGCAAGCCGGGGCGAGCTGAAGAAGTGACCATACAAAATTTGTCAGTACACGGCTGACCTCGTGTCATATCAAAACTGACGCTTTGTACACACTCTGAAAAATCGGCAAATCGGGCTTGACAGTTTGTAAGGGCTCATCTGACGGAATTTCATCCGGCATGGGTTGGCACAGCAATTGTACCTGATGGAAGTGAAATAACAATCACAAACATTGACTAATCGTACAATTGGAGGTACCAGTCATGACACTCATTAAATATAGAGACAGAGATTTCGATAACGTTGTACCAAGAACTTTTTCAGAGATGCTCGACACATTTTTCGATGAGTCTCTCACCAATGTTCGCAGAGGCCAGTTCGTGCCAACCGTGGATGTCGTTGAAAACGATAAAAACTTCAACATTCACGTGAGCCTGCCGGGCATACGTAAAGAGGACATCAAAATTGAATTCGAAGATCGTACGCTGACCATAAGCGGAGAGCGCGAGTTCCACAGAGATGAGGAGAAAAACCGTTATCACCTGGTTGAAAGCCGCTACGGAAAATTCACCCGCTCATTCAGCCTGCCGCGGAACATCAACCGCGAGACTATTAATGCTGAGATGAAGGATGGAATTCTCAACATCACCGTTGAGAAATCTGAAGATGCGGTTTCCCGCCAGATTGAAATCAAATAAGCTGTCACAGCGAATAGTTTTAAGGCTTCCGGTTAATTCCGGAGGCCTTTTTTGTTTTGAAGTATAAACGAAAATGTTTTCGCCAAGCCATACGAAAATTTAGGCATTCCCGGCACGCCCTGTTGTAGAGACGCCATGCATGGCGTCTCTACAACAGGGCGTGCGCGCAATTATTTGTTGTTTGTCGCTGTTTCCACTTTCTCTGATTATCCCGAAAATATCCTGCTGAATTAAGTAAACGAATCACCGTATATTAGGCGCCATGCGACTCGATCCAAAATATTTCGTCCCGTTTTTACTGATTATCGCCGTTTTCTGTACGCTGCTGATCGTTTATTTTAATTTCAGGCACATCAACAAACAGGAAACGCGCTTTGCCGAACGCGTTGGCGACGGTACCGAATTCTGGCACTTCAGCTATCCGGAGTACGGAACTGATGAAGGTACGGTTACGCCGTCTGAACTTACCGGCACCACCGACGAAGTCTTCACCGCGATTCTTTTCTGGGCGAGCTGGTCGGGTAGAGGAGAGCAGGCGCTGATCCGGCTGAATGGAATTGCGGAGGAATCGGGAAATCTGACGATCATTGCCGCCGCCGTTCGCGATAATGAGCGCTATATACGGGAATTCCGCGAGGCCAATCCGATGGATGTGATCTACGTAAACGGCACCGAAATTTACCAGGAAAAACGACTGACAGGCCTGCCCTCGCTGCTGCTTTTTGATACTGAGGGAACGCTCATCTCCGGCACGTTCGGGTTCAGCGGGGAAGAGCAAATGAGGGATCTGATTCAGCTCATCAATCCGGAATATCAGCTATGAGTCGGGATATTCATTTCGTGGATTTATGCGGGAAGATTTTGCCGGAAGATGAAGCCCTGATCCCCGCAGTTTCAAAGTCGGCGGCTTACGGTGCGGGATGTTTTGAGACGCTGCGATCGTATAAGGGAAAGTTTTTCAGGTTTGATGAACACGCGGAACGTCTGCATAACGGAATGAACCAGCTCGGGATTTGGGATGAATCGATGGAGACATCCACCCTGAAAAACAGGATTCGTGACCTTTTGCAGCAAAACGATCTGATGAAAACCGACGCCCGGATCAGAATTCAGGCGGGCGTTACCGGCAGCGCATCGTATCATCCCCCGAAAAAAAACCAGCTTTATTCGCTGATTACTGTCACGAAGCTCAATGAAACTGCCGAAAGCGGCTACACGCTTTTTCCAGTATCCCGGAAACGAATTCCGGCCGATGCGCTTGATCCGGCGGTAAAGTGGACCCAGAATATCGGCTACATGCTGGCGATGCAGGAAGCAAAGCAAAACGGGTTTGATGATGCGCTGATGCTGAGTCAGCAGGGATTCGTAAGCGAAACCGCAATCGCCAATATTTTCTGGAAAAAGGACGGCATCGTTTACACGCCCGGACTTTCAGCCGATATTTTACCCGGAATCACGCGCCGCGCGGTCATTCATCTGCTGCGAAGTTCCGGTACAGAAATTCGCGAAGGAAACTATCCCCCCGAACATTTGCTCAGCGCGGATGAGATTTGGATTACCAATTCCATCAAAGAACTGGTTTATGTGGATAAGATCGGCGATTCGGGGTTTCAACCGGGGAAATCATCCCCCAAATACTCTGAGACTTCGCTGAAAAGCCGGCTTAAAGATCTCATCGAAAGCGAGCTTGAGTTCTGATGCAGTCCGGTTTTGATACATTTATCAGCGACACCATAAACAGCTATCGCAAATCAGGAAAGCCGGTACTTTTACTCGATACGCAGGACTCAGGAAAAGCAGTTCTCGCCGCCGGTGCCAAAGCGTGGATCAGCCTGCGGAATGACCGGCTTGAAACGTGGAGTGAAGGTGAAGAGAAGACGGTAAGAATGTGCACGGGGGATGACGTCTGGGAAGCGCTGAAATCCTTTCAAAAACGGCATCAGGCTGATATTTATGGTTATTTCGGGTACGATCTGAAAAATCACACCGAACAGCTTTCCTCAGGAAATCCCGATTTCGCTGATGCGCCCGATCTCTGGCTTTTTGTACCGGAAAAAACGTGGACACTCAGCAAAGAAAGCGGAGTTATCCGGGATGAAAATGGAAATATCGCTGAACCGGAATCATCGTCCAATCCCCCGAAAATCCAAAATTTCCGGCTTTGGCTTGATGAGGATAATGAGGCAGAGCGGGTACGGTATATTGAGTCTATAATAACGGCGAAGAAAGAAATTTACGAGGGGGATTATTACGAAATTAACCTTTCCAGGCTCGTGAAAGGCTGTTATGAAGGTGATCCGCTGGATTTGTACGGGGCGATGAAATCGTACGGTCCGGTTCCGTTTGGCGCGTACATTTCGGTGGGTGAACTTTCGGTTTGCTGTCAGTCGCCGGAGCGTTTTTTGAAGCGAACCGGAAGCCGGATTATTTCCGAGCCAATCAAGGGCACGGCGCCGGTAAGCGGGGATGAGCAGAAGGATGAAGCCACGCGAAAAGCGCTGCTCAACTCCGAAAAAAATCGTGCCGAAAACCTGATGATCGTGGATCTGGTCAGGCACGACTTCAGCCGGATTGCCAGGCAGGGCAGCGTGAAGGTTTCGAAACTGTTTGAAATCAGAAAATACAGAACGCTGTTTCAGATGGTTTCCACGGTTGAGGGCGAGGTGAAGCCCGGCACCGACAGCACGGATATCATCCGGGAATGTTTTCCGATGGGCTCGATGACCGGTGCGCCCAAAATTAGCGCGATGCAGGCGATTGAGCGGCTGGAAAACTATCGCAGGGGAATTTACAGCGGGGCTATCGGCTACATCAAAGCCGACGGAGATTTTGATCTGAACGTGGTGATACGAACGGCTATCTGCAAGAGCGGCAACCTTTTGTATGCTGCCGGCGGCGCCATAACGGCCGATTCTGACCCTGAGGAAGAGTGGGAGGAAACGATCGTGAAAACGCGTGCTTTGCGCGGGATTTCGGGTGCCGGCAAACTTGAAACAAAGTGAATTAAATTTGATTGCGTCTGGTTTACCTAATTGAACTTTGTCACAAATCAGACACATGAAATTGAATACAGAAAAAATTAAAAACGTCGGCCAGCTCAAAAAGTCGGGATGGAAGTCCAGAAGCATCCGCGATGAGCTGAGAGAAAACCTGATAAACGCTATTCGTGAAAAACGGCCGCTTTTTGAGGACATCAAAGGCTACGACAAAACGGTTTTACCGCAGCTTCAAAACGCCATTCTGGCTAAGCACGACATCATCCTCCTTGGCCTGCGCGGGCAGGCAAAAACACGGCTTATCCGTTCGCTTCCGTCGTTACTGGATGAATACATGCCGGTTCTGGAAGGCACCGATCTGAATGAAAACCCGTTAGAGCCGATTAGCCTGCAGGGTAAGAAAATTATAGAGGAGAATGGGGATAAAGCCCCGATTCGCTGGATATCCCGCGATGAGCGTTTTGCTGAAAAACTGGCTACGCCGGATACGACTGTTGCCGATCTGATCGGAGATATCGATCCCATTAAAGCGGCCACAAAAAAGCTCGTACTTGCCGATCCTGAAGTGATAAATTTTGGGATCATCCCGAGAACAAACCGGGGCATTTTTGCGATTAACGAGCTGCCTGATCTTCAGCCCAGAATTCAGGTTGCCCTGCTGAACATCATGCAGGAGCGCGATATACAGATTCGCGGATTCAAAATCCGAATTCCGCTTGACGTGCTGATGATCTACTCGGCTAATCCCGAAGATTATACGAATCGCGGAAATATCATTACGCCGCTCAAGGACAGAATTGATTCGCAGATTATCACGCATTATCCGCAGGATCTCGAAACCGGAATTGCGATTACGGGTCAGGAAGCGTGGGTTAACCGGAACGGATCGCCGGTTGACGTGCCGCATGTTATCAGGGAAATTGTGGAGCAGATTGCGTTTGAAGCGCGGAAATCTGAGTATATCGATCAAAAAAGCGGCGTTTCGGTGCGTATGACCATCACAGCGTTGGAGCAGGTGGTGTCATCTGCGGAACGCAGAACGTACTTTACCGGAGAGAAGAAATTCGAGTTCAGAGTATGCGACCTGTTCCATACCGTGCCTGCACTAACCGGAAAGCTGGAACTCGTGTATGAAGGTGAGCAGGAGGGCGCGATCAGCGTGGCGCGTCACCTGGTCGGAAAAGCCATTGATACCATTTTCCTGAAGTATTTTCCGAATCCGTCTAACCGAAAATCTGAGGAGCAGCCGTATAAAGAGATTGTGAACTGGTTTGCAGCCGGCAATAAGCTGGAAGTTTCCGATACGATGGAAACCAAGGCGTACCAGAAGGCACTGAAAAAAGTGGACGGTCTGGAAGAACTGGTGCAAAAATATACGCGTCCGCAAAAGAAAGAAGAGCTTTGCCTGATGATGGACATCGTTTTGGAAGCGCTGCATCAGCACAGCATTCTTGGCCGGGAAGACCTCGACGAACACGTTTCCTACTCGGATATGGTTGGCAGTATGCTCGGCTCACTCGGTTCCAGAGATGATTATGACTTTGGTGAAGGGTAGCCCGAAAAAACTTGATGCAACCTGAAAATCTATGTATATTTGAGACTGACTAAAAACCAAGAAATTCCAGAACGATGAAAAAAGGCATACATCCCGAATACAACGAACTTACCGTACTGATGAGCGACGGTTCGGAAGTAAAAACCCGCAGTACTCTTAACCCGAAAGATGGCGTTTACCGTACCGAGGTTGATTCGAAAAACCATCCGTTTTACAACGACAGCCAGAAAATGATTTCATCAGCCGGCCGTGTTGACAAGTTCAACAAGCGTTACGGTAAGAAGAAGTAATTTTCTTCCACACAGTTTTAAGGACGTCTTCCTTTGGTTGACGTCCTTTTTTTATGCCCGAAATCAGCGAAGCGGCGTAAAAATCCACTCACCTGACGGTTCCGGCTTGCCGTCGTGATAGTACATCCCGGGTTCAGCGGTGTGCTGAATGATGGTTCCCGAAACAGACTGAACGTGATCGTATACCATCGAAATGGCTATTGGCCCTTTTTCAGGAAACTCAGAAGTGTGGATTTTCTTCACAAGATTCAGGTCAAACGTCTTTCCCATATCCCGGTACTTCGCAAGCTCGCGCTCAAAAAATTCCCGCCTGATTTTCTCTGATTTCCCCTGATCGTATCCGCTTGAAACCCAGATGCGCGGCCCTTTTTGAACATCTTCTTTTGTCAGCGATCGGCCGTTCCAGTCCCACCTGACCGTACGCAGCGGATTCTGAAACACACCAACCAGCGTGAAAGGATTGAATCTCCGCGGATCGTGTTCCTGCAATATGGAATGCGTTTCATGCTCACATTCAACGCCTGCCAGAAGCGGGATGATGGTTCCCCTTGAAACCGCATTTTCAGGATCGGCCTGCGTTTCGTTGGAATAGTATCGGTTCAGCAGACTAAAACTGACGCCTTTTTTGGTTAACCCGATCCACGTGCCGCCGGCCTGTGTGTCAGTCGGTGAAAGAAATGCCGCTCCGTTTGAACCGGTTTTCATCTCGGGAAGGGTGGCGGCCGGACGGATTTTTTGTTCATCGCGGTTTGAGGTAAAGAAATAGGATGTTTCGCTAAGCGGCAAAAAAGTGACGGTACACATGGGAGAATGAAGGAGAATTGTGAATTGTGAATTTTTGAATGGTGAATTGGCTACTGTATCAACAATTCTATCAATTATTACGCAAAACTACAGACAATAATT
>PXAI01000092.1 GCA_003567135.1 Balneolia bacterium
ACTGTATGAAACGGTAGCTGTTGACGAGTTGAAATCACGGAAGTAGTGGTCGAATGAAAGCTCTACATTTTCGAAGTTGGTAAGGTCGATTCGCGGAGTAACCAGATCAGAGTTCTGGCTGTTGCCTGAACCGTAAGCATCGCTGTCGAGGTAGGCGTAGTTGCCAAATTCGGGCGGCAGTGAGTTTGAGCCGCGGCCGTTGGTACCAAACTGCCAAACCTGGCCATTGCCCTGGTGATCAATTACATCCCAGCATTCGGGCCTGCCGGAGCTGGAGTCGAAATCCTCAAAGAAGGGGACGCGTCCCGCAAGGGAGCAGTCCACAACGCGGAAATCGGTAGTTCTGGTGTTATTGTCAGGGTTTTCGTCGCCCGGAGCATCAACAGTTGCGCTGATGGTATAGTCGCCGTGCGACAGGGTAAACGGATCGAACGTAAACGTTTCGATCTGGCCGGTTTCCAGCTCGCCGCTCCATTCCATGCTTGCGGATGGGCCGCCTTCAACCGAGTAGGAAACGGTCATTGAGGTGAGGGGTTCCTGCCCCGCGTTGCGTACACGGAATTCGGCTACGATGTCATCGCCGACTTGATAGCTTCCGGAAGGAGAAGAGATTCCGAGCATTTGGGCGTCCACATCAACCAGAGCTGTAAATGGATCGTATCCCGGATGTGTTTCCACACCGGTGCCGGCAGGGTCGAGCCAGTCGCTGAGCCTTGTTTCAGGTGTTCCGCCGCCATCCCAGGAAACGCCGAGTTTTCCGTACCAGTCTTCAAGCGTGTTTCCGCAGGCAGCGTAACCGCCGTGAAGCTGGCCGATAATGTGGCCTTCGCCATCAAAAAGAGCAGAGCCTGATGATCCGGGCTCGGTTGTGGTGCCATCAGCCCATGTTCCGACTCTCCAGTGCGTAGTACCGGAGCCGGGAGCGCCGAGGTAAGATGAGGTCGTAACGCCATCAAACAGATAGCTGAATTTCTTGATATCGCCGCTTGGGTGATGTACACCAAAGATGTAGCCTTCAATTTCTTCATCCATTGTGCGGTTCCAGCCTGAGAAATAAGGTTCGTACTCAGCCGGTGGCTCGTGGTTCAGCTGCATCAGCCAAACATCACTTGCGGAGTGGCGCGCCACGTTGACGGCGCCTGAAAGAGCGTCATGTCCCGGCTGTGAAGGCGGGTTTTCGCAGGTAGGGCTCTGGTAGTTAAACCAGAAAACAACGTTTCCGGGATTCGTAAAACAGTGGTTGGCACTCAGGAAATAGGGCGTGCCGTCGTCGTTGGTGTTGTTGATTAACTGTCCGGAGCACCAGCTGTTGCCGTTTACGACCATACGCGCTGCAGAGCGAACCTGGTCGTTCCAGGGCTCGGCTTCGGGACAGGCAACGTTCATGTTACAGGAGCCGGAAGAGCCGAAGCTGGCGCTTTTGCCGTAAGAAAGCGAACGGTAGCCGTGTGAAACCTGCGAGAGGTTCAGCTGGCCTTCAAATTCCACGAAATCAGGTTCGTGATATTCGATCGTGACTTCATCACCGCGGATAAGGGTTGTGGCGAAAAGCCCGTCTTCCTGATTGTTGAGATGCGTGAAAGCACCGAGGATATCAGATTTATCCTTGTTATAGATAAACAGTTCGGCACCTTTTGGCAGGTGATATTGATCAAACTGAAAGTTCAGCGTTTCGGCGCCGGGACTGGAGATGGTAACTCTCCAGATGCGGTTGCCATCTTTGTATTCATCCCATACACCCGATGTGGAAGGATTGATATCCACAGCGATGTTTTCGGCAAACCTGAACGGTATTGCGGGCTCGAGATCGTTCTCGATGTCCTCCTGGCGGAGAGCTTCGACATCAATCGGAGCCATTTGTATGGTGGGAACTGAACTAAGCTGAATTGCAGATTTTGAAAGATCAAAGCTGACGGGAGTTCCGCCCTGATTTAGCTGCGCGTACGAGAGGCTGGTTCCGAAGAGAAGGAGGCACAACGTCATAACCGTACACGATACGGTATTGTTTTTATTCATGAAGCGATGTTATTTTATTGGTCAAGGAAGTCTGCATTTTTTGCAGATAACCTTCAAAATAAACTATTTATTCCATGAATTAAAATCAGGGACGGATGTGCTCTGAACTTCCGGCTGATCGCTCCGAAAACGGAAATTCAGCGTTTAAGCCGATTCCGTCGTTTTGCGGTATTTCACACCGGCTTTGTTGATTCTGTTAATACCGTTAAAAGCGGCGACGCGATACGCCTCTGAGAAAGTCGGGTAATTCAGAATGTTGTCGATGAAGTAGCTCACTTCAAGATCGTTTACCAGAACGGACTGGCCGATATGGATCAGGTCGCACGCAAATTCACCTATAATGTGCACACCCAGAAGTTTTTGAGTGGATGTGTCGATAACCAGCTTGAGTAGCCCGAGCTCATTATTGCTGACGGACGATTTGGTGAGCTCCTTGAAAAAAGCGCGGCCGATGGTGATATCCTTGCCAAGCCCCTCGGCTTCTTTTTCTGTAAGGCCGATACTTGAAATTTCCGGGATCGTGTATATTCCGTACGGATTGAAGCCTGCAAGCTCCATCTCCGATTCGCCGTGCATGTTACAGCTGGCTACGCGGCCCTGCGTAAAAGATGCGGATGCCAGACCGGGCTGACCGGTAATGTCGCCGGCAGCAAAAATGCTCGGCACAGATGTGCGGTAATGCTTGTCGACATTGATATAGCCGCGGCTGTCGGTAGTGATGCCCACATTTTCGAGGCCGATATCTTTTGTATTGGGCATTCTGCGCCCGAAATGAATAACCTGCTCCGTTTCAATCACCTGAAGGCGATCATCATCCTTTGTTTTGAACCGAACCTCAGTACAGTTCCGGAGTCGATTCAGGTCAACGCTTTCGATGACTACATTATCACTGATAACGATGCGGTGTTTTTTGAGCGCGGTAAAAAACTCGTCGCGGATTTCATCATCCAGGAAAGGCAGAATCTCTTTCTGAAGATTGAGCATGGAAACCTTGGTTCCAAGTGCCGCGAAGATGGTGGCATATTCCACCGCATTCACGCCGCTGCCGATTATCACGAGGCGACGCGGAATGTGCGTCATTTCTGTAAGAGAGGTGTTATCCTTTACAATTTTATGATCAACCGTAAACTTTGCCGGTGGCTCTGAACGGCTTCCTGTCGACAGTAGGATGAATTTTGAGGTGTATCGTTTTTTCTTGCCTGTATGGCTATCGATCTCAACGGTGTTTTCATCAATAATGCGGCCGTATCCCCGAGCCGTATCCACCTCGTTTTTGATCAGATTGCGCTTTACTTCGCTGTTTTCGTAATCCACAACTTTGCTTTTGTAGCGCAGTAAATCCTTCATTTTGAAACGCTGAAAGGCTTTTTTGCCTTCAGTATCGCCAAAAGACTGGGAGTGTTTGTAGATAATTGCCGCGGCCTCTCTGAGCGCTTTACTGGGAACGGTTCCGGCGTTAATCCAGGCTCCGCCGAGATGTTTTTCGTCGGCCTCGACGAGTAGTACTTTTTTGTTGAATTTGGTGGACTGCATGGCTGCGGAAAAACCGGCCGGACCGCTGCCGAGAATAATCAGATCGTAGTCGAATTTCATGTTGTTTTGCACTTAATGTACAGAGGAAAAATCTCTGGAATTTGTTAACTCATAGCTCAAACCGGGATAAATCATCGCCGGTATCGCTGACAAAGATAATAAAGCTTGGCGGGAAATGCTTTTCTTTGGCCGAACATTTAACCCGGATTATTCACCAAGAATTTTTTTCGTTGGCAAGGCGAAGGTAAAAAAGTGAGAGGAAGGGTACTGGTGTACCCTGAGCGCACTTTTTTAGCTTCAACGCAGCCAGCGGGAAAAAGTCGCCGACTTATAGTACACCCAAATTTGAGGGAATGTATACATTCTAAAAGCTAAATTTAACCAATCGCTTATATCGCATATTTTAATGATTCGTGAATAATCCGGGTTAAAACTATAATAATTGAAGCTGTTAGTGTGAATGATTAGCGTGTGTTACGTGTTGTGTTGAGTGATTATATAAAGTAACTGATTACAATAACGGTATTTAAGTTTGAACAGTTCAGATTTAGCCGTTACATTTATTGTAATCTGCTGGATGTCAAATCGTTATGCAGATGTGCTCATCCAATCAATTATTAATATTAAACAAAACAGAAGAGGAGTTTTATGGCTTACGAGCTTCCCAAACTCAATTATGATTATGACGCGCTGGAACCAAATATTGACGCGCGTACCATGGAGATTCACCACAGCAAACATCACAACGGCTATGTGACCAAAGTAAACGCGGCTCTCGAAGGCCACGATTTTGCATCCAAGCCGATTGAAGAAGTGCTCAGAAACGTAAATAAACTTCCTGCAGATAAGAAGCAGGCCGTAATTAACAACGGCGGCGGACACGCCAACCACAAACTGTTCTGGGAAGTCATCGGCCCGAACGGCGGCGGAAATCCGGATGGTGAAATTGGCGATGCTATCAACAGCACATTCGGCGGTTTCGACGCATTCAAGGAAAAATTTGCCAACGCTGCAGCTACACGCTTCGGCTCCGGCTGGGCTTGGCTCGTTGTAGACGGTAGCGGAAATCTTGAAGTAACGTCAACACCCAACCAGGACAGCCCGCTGATGGACGGCAAAACGCCGATTCTCGGACTCGACGTGTGGGAGCACGCGTACTACCTGAACTACCAGAATCGCCGCCCTGATTACATCAGTGCATTCTGGAACGTGGTAAACTGGAGCAAAGTAAACGAGCTCTACAAAGCCGCGAAATAATGTAGTCAGATTCTCTGACTGAGATCGTAAAAACCCCGTTGACTCAGGTTGGCGGGGTTTTTTAATGCAAAATTCAAAATGTAGAATGCAAAATGGCCGGTTCGCGGAGGGGTTAACCGCAGAGGGCGCAGAGTTTCGCAGAGGTAATTGCAACCCTGTTTGCCGGCATAGATATACAAAATGGCTGATGCTAAGAGTTCGCAAATGCGCTAAATATTTATTTATCAATTATTTAGCGCATTCAAAACTCAAAACTCATCACTCATCACTCAAAACTCATCACTCATCACTCAAAACTCAAGCGCAGCGCCCTCACCCAAATCTGTCCGCCAAACGATTGATCAGATAGCCGCTTTCTTTCAGCGCCTGCGGGGCGAAGTTTCCGAAGAAGTCTGATACTTCTTCAAATTCTTTGATGAAGGCTTCCTTGTCGCCGCCGGAGATCATTTCGGAGAGGGCTTTATGGTGTTCCAGGAAATCGCGGAGCAGGCTGGTTCGTTCCTCGTCGGATAGCACGATATCGGCGTAGAGTTCGGCATCCTGGGCGAAAATACGGCCGGTCATCATTAGCTCGGCGCGGTAAATAGGGCTGCTGAAATCGAGCATATCTTCCGGGCGCAGATCGTGGCGGTTCATGAACGAGCCGTGGAGCAGGGCGATAAAGTGGCGCAATCCCTGAATCAGATGCATGGAGCGGTCGTGCTGTTCGGCGTTTACTTTTTTGATGCGCATGCCCCAAAGCCGGAACTGATCGAGCAGCCATTTCGTGCTTTTGGAGTGTTCGCCTTCGCACACGATCATTACCTGCTTGGAGAGATTCGGAACATCAGGTCCGTGCATGGGATGCAGGCCAAGAACCGGGCCGTCGTGATATTCCTGCATCAGATTGAGGTAGGCGCTTTTCAAACTGGTGAAATCGGCGAGAATCTGATCTTTGCTGAGCATCGGGCCAATTTTGCGGATCACGTTCGCGGTGTGGTTAATCGGTACGGTGATGATCACCGCGTCGGCTCCGCGGATGAGTTCATCTGCGCGGTTCCAGTCGTTTTTGTCGAGGCAGCGCACGTGATGACCGCTTCGGGTGCTCATGGTTTGATAGAGGCGTCCCATCCCGCCGGCGCCGCCGACGTAGAGAATGGTTTTCGGGGAATCGCCTGCCATCGGGAAGGTGCTGTCCGACTGCCGCGCCCTGGATGATCCGAAAATCATCCGCAGAAAGTCTTCTGCCCATTCCGGATCAAGGCCCTTTTCCACGGCCTGATCGCGGAACCGTTTCACTTTTTCATCTTCACGCGCAGAAACGTAGACCGGGATTTTCTCTTTCAGCTTATTTTGCGTTACCTGATCCACAAGATCCCTGCGCCGGGAAAGGAGGTCGAGCATCCGGGAATCGATATCGTCGATCTCACGACGCAACGCATCCATCCCGCCGGATTTTTTTTTACTATTTGAATTCATCTGCTGTGGTTGATTAGCACTTTATTTGCGGTCAAAATAATACGGATCGGGTTGAATTGCTGTAAAAATTCACCGAATTAGTCGGGGCAGGCTTTGGAGAATCATCCGGGCTAATTAAGCAAGTCGGCCGGGCTTTTGACTGCAAGGCTGCCCATTTTGAGTACGTGTGTGTAGATCATGGTAGTTGATACATCTTTATGCCCCAGCAGTTCCTGCACGGTTCGGATATCGTAGCCGGATTGCAGCAAATGCGTGGCAAAAGAGTGGCGGAATGTGTGAGAGGTAACCCGTTTAGTACAGCCAGCCTTTTTAACAGCCGATTTCAAATGACGCGACACAAATGACGTTGATACATGATAACGGTGTCTGAACCCAGTTCGTGGTTCTTTGGAAAT
>PXAI01000102.1 GCA_003567135.1 Balneolia bacterium
TACCGCTACTTCCAGCTGATTCCAAGATCAAGTAACGTATTCCCGAGAGTGGATCAGGATATCATGTTTAACATCGTAGTTACAATCCGCTCCTGATGGCATCCGCCGGGGTACTGTTCATTATCCTGAGTGTAACATGCTCGCTGCTTCTCGCGCATTTTCTCAAACTCGCCGAGACACGGAAATACGCCACCATAAACGTTATAACCGTAAATTACCTCATAGCCGTAATCGCGGCGGCGGGCATGAACGTGTTTAAAGGGATTTCGGTGATTCCCGGTTTTCCGCTCTGGTTCTGGGGTTTTGTGGTTTTTGTGGGGATTCTCTTCATTTCGAACTTTTTCCTGCTGAGCAAATCGGTCGATCAGAACGGGGTTGGCGTTAGCCTGGCCGCAATGCGCGTTTCACTCCTGATACCGATTTTGCTTTCCATTCTATTTTACGGCGAAATTCTGACCTTCCAGCGATTTTTCGGAATTGCGCTGGTGTTTGCAGCGATGATCATTCTCGTCTTTGCCCGCCGCGGAATCAAGCAAATTCACGTGAACAGCCACTGGCTGCTGATCGGAATATTTATGTTTACCGGAATCGCCGATGCCTCGTTAAAAATCTACGATGAGGAGATGCGGTTCGAAGCTTCAGAGGCGCATTTTCTGAGCGCGGTATTTTTGGTGTCACTTTTAATTGGTGCATCTGTGGCGCTGAAAAGGGGAAGACTTCAGAAAATGAAGCGGGGAGAGTTCGGCCTCGGAATTATGGTCGGAATTCCCAATTTACTCTCATCCATATTTCTGATCTGGGCGTTTGATCATTTTGACGCCAGCGTAGTTTATTCAGTCGTAAATATGATGGTAATCGCCGGAGGCGCCATCACGGGACTGATCATCTGGAAAGACAAAATGAACAACGGCGAATGGAGCGGCGTGTTTATCGCGATTCTGGCGATTCTTTTGCTGACGACGAGCTGAGATAGCGGGTGGATTGAAGTCACGGGTGGACTGAAGTCCACCGCTGCCGATATGATGGTAATTTAATAGCGCCAATGATTCCAATCGTATCGCCAGAGCCGGTTTCAACCGGCTAATGGCGAGGTGGATTAAAATTGCACCATCGATACCCGTCTCAACCGGCTTCTGACGACTCCGGAAACAACACCGATTTTTCCCCATTCTGCCTGACCGCGTTTCTTCTTAACCGTGCTTCAAAAAGGGCCTCCACATCTTTAAGCGAATCGGTGTCATCGGGCGATAAATCCCAGCGGATTGCTCTGAATCTGGGAAAACGGAGCGTGTAGCCTGCTTTAGTTCGCTTGTTTACCTGGATGTCATCAAACTCGATTTCCACGACAATGCCGGGCTTCAGCGATAGGGTAGGGCCGAAGCGCTCTACCGTCAGTTTTTTTATTTCACGGTTCAGTTTTTTTAGTTCATCATCGGTGTAGCCGCCGTAGGCTTTGCCGATGGGGATGAAGGTTTCATTGTAGCGGGGATCATCTTTAACGGAAACGCCCAGCGTGAAATCAGAGTAGGTTCCGCCGCGTTTTCCGCTTCCGGCATGGGCGTACATCATGATGGTATCAATCGAGCCGCCCGGCTTTTTAACCTTGAGCCACGATTTTTTGCGCTGGCCGTATTCGTAGGTGCTCGATTTCAGTTTTAGCACCAAACCCTCATTTCCGTTGTCCAGCGCCTGATTGAACAGCGTTTCCACATCGTCGTTTTCGGTGAGGTGCATTTGGCTGCTGATCAGAATTCTGTGATGGTCTGAAAGTGCTTTTAGCTGCGATCTGCGTTCCGTCAAAGTTTTTTCGAGCTGTGATTCGCCGTTGGCATAAAGCACATCATATCCGATAAACACTACCGGATGCGTGCTGAGAATTTTCTTTGAAGGCTTCTTGAGTCCCATCCGCTTTTGAAGCAGTTGAAAGGGCTGGATTTTCTGATCCACATACACGCAAATCTCGCCGTCAAGTACGCACTGATTCAGGTTTTTCTCCGAGAATTCGGAAGATATATCAGGAAATGATTGGGTGATTTCATTCAAATCCCTTGAAAAAAGCGCAATTTTTTCTCCGTCCGCGTGAAGCTGACACCGCATTCCGTCGAATTTTTCCTCTGCGATGTACCGCGTGATGTCCTCAACCTCGGAGCTTTCGATCGGGGAAGCGAGCATAAAAGAGAGCGGCTGAAACATCCTGAATGAAGCGTCGTCCAGTTTGTCCTGTTTACACAGCACCGCCGTTTTCTCAAGGCTTCCCGTAATCATGTGCGTGTATCTGACTTTCTCCGAATCCTTATCATACGCATCAGCCAGTGAGTTAATGATACTCAGCGCCTCAAATCCAATCCGCAGTGATCCCTGTCCCATTACGCGAATGAAATACTTGATTTCGATGGGTGTCAGTTTTCGGAAAAAATCCGCGAGAAGTTCCGTTTTGTCATCACGCTTTCGGGCATTTGCCAGTGCGATGTACCATTGCTCAATTTCATCCAGTGCAGGGTATTCCGGCGATCGTTTTTCAACGGCAACCGGCAGATTCGCCATCAGTTTCTGAATGGCTTCCGATGCGCTTCCGAGTGCCGTACGACACGGTTTAAAAACGAGATCGTAATCAATTTCACAGAATTCGCTGGCCGTAACGGCAACGGTCCGGTGGCCTACCGAAGCCCGTTTTCCTGAAACCGAAGAAAATGCGCCTTCGCCGATAAAACGTGCCGCTAGCGCGATGTCCGAATCACATTCCAGCTGTGTGATGTATTCCCGGAAAATCTTGCGTTTCCAAAGCGTGCCGCGTGCCCCGGAAATTCGCTGTGCCGTTTCGCAAAAAGTAAAGAAAGAATTATTCGGGATGATATGTTCGCCGGAATCACTCATTGTCAACGGCCTCCAGATTCAGGGCTGATGATGAAATCCCCAGCTCATTCAGATAGTGATTGACCACATCCGGGTTGGGCGTATGCGTGATGTAAACGTGTTTCGGACTCAGCTTTTTGCAGACTTCCAGCAGTTCAAAGAAGTCGATGTGATCGGAGAGAGGAACCAGTTTGTCGATAGTCAGCTGAGATCGGCGCGCTTCGTGTGTGGCCCATCCGGAAACGTAGGCGATGCGTTTCTTCCGGATATTTCGGATCATAGGCTGCTCCAGCGAAGAAGACGGACAAACAAGAATACGGCGGTCTTTTACGGTTTCGCGATTGTACTTTTCATAATCGCCGATATCGTACCCGAACTTTGAATAGACTTCGCAAAGCG
Source organism: Balneolia bacterium (assembly GCA_003567135.1). Lineage (GTDB taxonomy): Bacteria > Bacteroidota > Rhodothermia > Balneolales > Cyclonatronaceae > PXAI01. The sequence continues at coordinate 3,253 of PXAI01000102.1, forward strand.
GAAATCCTGCCCCGTGAATCTGAATTTTTTCACCAAGAGGAGAGAGGCCGTGCATGACCTCCTGCGCCTTTCCCAAATTATAGCAGAGAAAAACCGGCGTGGCTCCTTCATCCAGCGCGGATTTTGCGAAATCCCGGATTTCAGCGAAGAGTTCGTCTTGCGGTTTCCATTTGTACACCGGTAGTGGGAAGGTGGCTTCGGTAATGAAATAGTCGGCTTGTTCGGGAAGCGAAAATCCTTCGGAAACGGGCGAGGGCGGACTTTTGTAATCGCCGGAGTAAAGCACCGATTCAGTATCCGTTTCCACATAAATCATCGCTGACCCGAGGATGTGTCCGGCGGGATAAAGGGTAACGCGGCAGTTCGGCAGTTCAAGCGGTTCAAAAAACGGGCGCGTGATCACATCCCCCTTAAACCCTCTGCACCGCATTAGCGCCTCGGTAGCTTCAGATGCGTAAACCGTCATTTTTCGGTCGCGGGGCAGGTGATCGGCGTGGGCATGGCTAATGAAAACGTGTGAAGCGACCGGGCCGCCCACATCTAGGCCGACATCTGCCTTTGAGAGGATAATGCCGTGGTATCCGCTCAGTTTGTAATCCAGCATGAAAACGTTTTTAAGTGTAGGGAGAATTCAGATAAATCTGATACATGAGCATGAACATAACGGCGCTCAGTGCCAGCATGGTGACACCCCCTAACTTAATTTTCTGCCGAAGCTGATCCCGCTGGTTCAGGATGAAATCCTTCAGCTGATCCCACTGAACAAACATGGAACCGATAATAAAAAGCATTAACAGGCTCCAGAGACTGAAAAGAAGCTCAGCGATTTTGAACGGTATCAGCGAAAGAACCAGCGACAGCGCAGAAAACAGAAAGAGATAGCGCAGTGTCTTCAGAACAAAACCGGGACGCGTATCGTTTTTTGCGCTGAGCGTGAGATAATCCACAAAATGACCGGGCTTCAGAAACCAGTGAAATCCCTGAAGCAGCAGAAGTACCCCAAGTACAAAGTAGTAGAAGAAAAACCAGTTGTATGAAAGTTGATAGAAAAACTCCACGGCAGAAAGTCAGTTTAAATTTTTTGTTTTGGGAAGATACCGGTATTTCAAAACATTACGTCATAAACTGAACCGAAATTCAAAATTCAAAAATTCAGAGTTCAGAATTAGAAGAGTTTTCCTGGAATTGTTGTTTTTTAAAATAGAAATCCGGCCTATAGATAAAATGGCGTTAAGAACCGCATAAAAATTCAGATTCGTAGCGGAGCGAAGAACCGCGTAGCGCTTTCAAAAATTCAAAATTCAAACTTGGCTTGCGCACGAGGTTTTAAGCCTTAAAATTTGGGCAGATAGTGGGTTACCTGTTGTCTGTACGACTGCCGGTGCATCCGCTTAAAAGGTAACGACGTCTTAATGAGATGGTAGGCGCAGGCTGGACAGTAACGATTCTAAAATTCACCATTCAATCCTGTTCTCACAGAAAAAACTCCACGATAAAATACCAACCCGCCAGGGTAATAAACGATACAATCACCCCAATCCCAACCATCAGCGAGGCAAGACGCGGATTCAAATTGTAGGTAATCGCGAGAATTGATCCGGTGACCATCGGTGCCATCGCGGCTTCCAGAATACTTACTTTAACCGGGAGACCTGATCCGCCCATAATTACGGCGTAAATCAGAAACAGGAAAAGCGGAGCCAGAAGAAGCTTGTAGGATAAGCCGATCACAACCGGGCTGAGCCGCTGGCCTTTCAGGTTGATCTTTAGCTGGAGTCCGATTGAGATAAGCGCAAGCGGAGTGAGCGTGGCGGCCAGACTTTGGATCACTTTCAGCGGGATCCCGGTTGGTGGCATGTTAATCAGCAGTAATAGTACGGCAGCGACGAATGCGATGAACGGCGGGAAAAACAGAACCCGCTTGAAGATGACTCTTTTTTGGGTTCCGGTTCCGGCAAAATAGGAGGCCACAATTACGCCAAAGGTGGAAACTACAACAAACGATCCCGGCTGATCGACAAGCAGGGCAATGGAAAGTCCCTCAGCGCCGTAAAGCGCCTCAATCACGGGAAAACCGATGAAGGACGTATTTCCGAGTCCGGCCGTGAGAATGATACAGCCAGTTGTGGCGCGATCCCAGTTTTTCCATTTTGAAACGGCAAGGATTACGGGGATCGACAGAAAGAAAACGATGTAGGCGGTGAATACCGGAAACAGGAGCGAGGTATCAATTGAAATATTCGGAATATGCATTAGCGCGACGGAAGGCAGCGAGACGTAAATCAGGAATAAATTGAGCGCAACGTATCCGTTTTTGGGAAAATCCTGAACCCGCTGAAGCATCAGCCCGATTCCCAAACAAACAAATAACAAAGCTACATTTTCCATTGATACGATAAATTTTCCGGAGTCCTGTGAAGGGTTGGAAGATACTAAAAGTGCTGACGTATTATGTGAAACTGTTGAGTTAGTTATCCATAATTTTGTTATCCTTCGAGTCGTTTTAAAGCAGTAAATCAGCAAATTCAGATCCGTATATGTTCGGCTACTTCATAAAAAAACTTAAACACCCCGACAGCTTCGTCTCACTGTGGTTATTCCGGTTTCTCACGCAGATCAACAAGCAGGTGAACATGACCACCCTGGGAATGATGCGGTTGAAGGGCGGTGAACACGTGCTGGAAATAGACAGCGGCGGCGGCGACCTTATTCAGTTTATCAGAGACAATCACCGGGATGTGCAGATTACCTCGCTGAACGCCACAGAAAAGGCCTGTAATCTGATCAGAAAACGGTTCAGAAGAGATATTCAGGACAAGAGGCTGATGGTGATGAAATCAGCCGGGAATGAGCTTCCGCTGCCTGATGAATCATGTGACCGCGTTAGCAGCGTGAATCGTATCTATTTTTTATATGATGAGTCGGAGAACATCAGCCTGCAGGAAATTATGCGGGTTCTTAAGCCGGGCGGCAGAATTGTGATCGGCTACCGCCACGCCGAGCGTCTACCCGGATTTATGAGAAACAACAAGCATATTCTGATTCCCGATAAGGAAAAGATAGAGGCGGCACTGAGAAATGCCGGATTCGAGCGGGTAAGCAGCGCTTATGTAAACAAGCGTAACGAGATACACTTTTTTGTCACATCCGGGTTCAGGAAAAAGAACGCGGACTGATATTATTTACCCGAAAAAACTTTCGTAAAAGGGGAAATTAATTTTGCAATAAAGCGGTTAAAACTTATGTTAATCGCATCAGCAAAATCCTCTTTCATTATGATTAGTTACGCCGTGATTGAATTCGGGCTTATATTTGTGGCAATCGGTTTAAGCTATGTGCATGTAAAATGGCTTAAGAGGCGCCGCGTAAGAAAATCAATGGAAGACATCATGATGACCCGCTTTCA
>PXAI01000391.1 GCA_003567135.1 Balneolia bacterium
CGGATGCCATCGGAGCCTGGCCGCTCCGGGTAATCAAATTCAAAAAAAGAGTAGATATTGAACAAATCGTTGGGATTCGTAACCATATTTACGCCCCAGTTGATGCGCTGCCGTCCGGCGCGGATATTCCAGTCGCCGGAGCTCCACTCTCCGTAAAGACGATCCGGCATAAAATGGAGAAACGCGTGATCGCTCTCGGCAATCATCCACGAAAGATTAAGAATGCCGTCGTCGCGGCTGATGCTCCGCGTGTAGCCGGGCACCTGATTCACAAGATCGCCGGCAAAAAGCCGGGTGCGGGCCTGCCCGGTTACCTGAAATTCATCAGAAATGTACCACGTCACGTTGAGCCGGTTTTGCATCCGGTATTCCCAGAAAATCTCGTCCCCAACGGGAGGCGGAAGCTCGGCAGAAAGCCGGATGGGGAGACCCTGCAAATATCCCCCGAAAGAAATATCCTGGCTTTTCGTGGAAACAGCACCCAGCGTGGATAAGAGTAAAACCGAAATCAGTAAAAAACTATTTCTGTACTTCATCGCGGTCGATTTTTCCGTCAACCATATATACCACTCTGCGCGCCCGGTCGATGACCCGCTGATCGTGCGTGGAGAAAATAAACGTCACGTTTTGCTCACGATTCATCTTTTCCATTATGTCGAGCAGGTTCATCGCTGAGGTTGAGTCCAGGTTTGCGGTCGGTTCATCAGCGAGAATAAAACGCGGTTCTGAGGCGAGCGCTCTTGCCACGGCAACACGCTGCTGCTGGCCACCAGAAAGTTGTTTCGGGCGCGCGTCCATTCTGTCGGAAAGCCCGACCTGTTCGAGCAGACTCTTAGCGCGATTTTCCATTTCGGATTTCTCCCGTTTCTGCAGCAGCATGATAAACGAAACGTTCTCCAGCGCGGTGAAAACGGGAATCAGGTTGTAGTGCTGGAACACAAAACCGATATGCTTCAACCTGAAATCGATCAGCTCGCGGTCGCTCATTCCGGTGATGGTCGTTCCGTCGATTTCCACGCTGCCGGACGTCGGCTTGTCGAGTCCGCCAATCATATTCAGGAGCGTGGTTTTTCCGGAGCCGGATGGCCCGACAACGCTGGTGAATTCGCCCTCTTCAAACGAGATCGTAACATCCCGCAGGGCGTGAACCGGAACGGTATCCGGATTGTAAATTTTGCTGAGTTTTTCTGTTTTTACGATAGCCATGGTAAAGCCTCAAAGGTTAAAAAATCAGGTATCTTTTGCCGCCTCAAGCGGATTGATCCGAATGGCTTTGAACGCCGGATAGAGCGAAGCAAGCAGCGTCACAAACATGACAACCAGCAGAATGGCCACATATTCCTGCGTGGAAATAACGGGATAGACGATGTGATCCCAGCCCAGTTCGGCGATGCCATCCGCGAAAGCCTCAAAATTGACGCCGTTTCTGCCGAGCCACCCGATTGAAAGCCACGCAAGTAAAAATCCCCCGGCCGTGCCGGTTAGTGTAAGCAGCACCGATTCCATCATAATCATGATGAAAACGCCTTTTCTGCTCATTCCGATGGAAATAAGCATGCCGATTTCGCGCATACGCTCAAAGAGTGCCATCAGCATGGTGTTGAGAATTCCGAAGGCGAGCGCGGCCATGATGATGAGCGTTACGATGTAAAGCATGTAGCCGCCAAGGCCGATCAGCGTGCTGAGCTCCGGCGAAATCTGGCGCCAGGTTCGGGCCGTGATCTCCGGAAAGGCCTCGTTCAGATCATCCACAACCGCGGTCGCGTCATCTTCATTATGCAACATAACCGCGATTTCGTGAAAAACGGGCGTTTCGGCGATGAGTCCGTAGAGATCAGATTTACGAACCAGCAGATTTCGGTCATCATACTCGGTTGAAGCCGACCTGAATATTCCGGTAATGTTGAACGCGGAGGAGGTCAGTTCGCCTTGCGCATCCTCAAACGTAAGCACAATCCGGTTGCCGATTCGCAGGCCGTGTTCATCCATCAGGCTTTTGCCCATCACAACGCTGTTGCGCACGCCGGCATCCAGATATTCGCCCTCAATCATGTTCTCATGGAATGTGGTGGTGGCGGACTCCTGCTCAACATCAATCCCCCGAATGCGCACTCCGGACGTTTTTACAGGCGACTGAAGCATGCCATCCGCCATAACTCTCGGGCTGAAACTGCGCACGCGCTCATCCTGCGAAAGCCACCCGGTAATTTCATCGTGATCAGGAATGTAATCTGCCGCCAGGCGCTCGGTCAGAAACTCAGGATTGTGGATCTGAAGATGCGTTACTTCGCTGTCAATCAGATAGCTGACGCGCTGCTGGAGCATGCCGTTCATCGTGCCGACGGTCACCACTCCGGCCCACAGACCCACGATAATGGCCGCGATCAGCACACCGCTCCGGCCGGGATGGCGCCAGATGTTTCTCCATGCGATAATTAAGAGTGTTTTCATGATTATGACCTCGCGGCCTCCAGAATGTTTAGCCTCATAATTTTGATCAGCGGGAACAGAAATACGAACATGGCGATGACGAACACGATCAGCCCCTGCATGTAAAACTGGTCAGCGGCAAACGACATGGGTAAAACAGGCTCCCATCCCATCTCAATGACGGTTTCGGCAATTTCGCCGGACAGCTCGATGGGGTTGAGATAAAACCAGTAGAGGATCAGCCACGCCGCAACCACCCCGCTGATTACGCCCGTGATGCTGATGAAGAGCGTTTCCAGGAACAGGACCATCCCCAGCCGAACTCTGCTCATGCCTACGGAGACCAGAACTCCGAATTCTTTGGTGCGCTCGAGCGTCATGGTCAGGATGGTTCCGAAAAATCCGAATCCAATTACGATGTAGAGAATTCCCGACATGAAGTAGGCGCCCACAAGATCAAATTCGAGTAACTGAAGCAGTTCGGGCATCATTTCCGGCCAGGTGTAGGCTTTGAGATCATCGCCGGAAAATTCTTCGTTGAACGCGTTCGCTGCTGCACGCACGTGACGCTCGCCGCCGGGATGAACCAGAAGCGCGGTGATGTGGTCATCCGCCGAAAGCAGAAACTGTGCGGTTTCAAGCGGGATGTAGACGGTCTGGTTGTTCATGTCGCGCAGCGGATGATCCAGAATTCCGGTGATCTCAAACAGTCCGTTAGCCGACATCCCGAAGCGACCCTGGCCGATGAGCAGCAGCTGATCGCCGATGCTGAGCTGAAGCCGTTCGGCAAGGCCTTTGGTTACAACGGCAGCCTGTTCGGCGGGATCAAAGAAACGGCCGTCGGCAAGATGATTTTTTAATCCGCTGAACGCGTCTTCCTGCTCAGGCAGAATGCCCAAAACCAGCGCGCCCCGTGTGGTATGCTCGTTTCCGGCAAGCATAAAGGTTTCTATCCTCGGTAGAACCAGCTCCGTTTCAGGATACGTTTTTTTGACGCGATCCCGGATTTCATCATCAAAGAAAAAGCTGTTATCGAGGGATGGCTCGGCATCGTAGCGGTAATCCTGCAGCTGCACGTAGCCGGTGTGGAACCGCACCATATTGTCGATCATCACCTCGTGCGAACCCCGGTTGATGGACTGCATGAACACGGCGGCAACCACCGCGAACGTGATGGCCGAAACCGTAATGAGCGTGCGCTTCCGGTTCCGCCAGAGGTTTCGCCAGGCTAATTTCAGGAAAAGCATGATTCTTAGATTTTTGTTGGTTAGCGCAGCCGCTGCATATTCCGCTGGGTGAAAAAGCGTTCGTCTTCGCTGATGTCAAATTCCAGCTTGTGATATTCGAGGATTGTGCGCTGATCCTTGTCGGACGGCGTCATGATCATCCGTGACGGAAGCGTGCGGCCCCCGAGTTCTTTGATGCGATCCAGTTCAAGCGTCTGAGCCAGATTTCCCGACTGATCAAAGTTTTCCGTGCGCAGCTGGATGTAATCTTTTTTGCACACCCAAACGTGCACTTTGCCCCAGACCACCGGCGCGTCGGGATCGGGAATCATTTCGATAACCCAGGCATCGCGGCCGTTATACTCTTCCTCACGGAGGATTTCGTGGGAGTAGTCATCCACGATGGAGGTTTCCCTTACGAGATCGTCGTTTGTGAAATCAGATCCCATCCAGGATTGCGACATCATGGAAGGCGGCATGCGGATGGTGCGGTCGACGTTCGGGATGTAGTTCCAGATTTCGTTATCCCGCTTCAGGAACGCGGTGCCTTCGTCGCGCGAGGGCGCCGTGATGAGAATCATCGAATAATCGCGTCCCAGCGACCAGGATCTGAAGCGGACTTCCCGCGTATACCGGGGGCGTTCGATGGTCATCGTCATTTCTGCATAGCTGGATTCTCCGCGCATCTGTGAATCCATCCGCTCAACAATTTCCGCGGGATTTTGTGCCATTGCGTCCTGTCCGGCAATCAGCGCCAGGCAGGCAAGCAGGATTTTTAAAGGATACATAGTTTTGAAAGTTAGCTTCTTCGGTTCCGGGTGATTTTCAACCTCACAAATGGTGCACCCGTTTTTAGTCTATTTATTTAAAATCGACGATTTTTTTTCCTCCCATGTTTCGATCATTTTTTGCAGTTCGGTTTTTGCCCAGAGGTAAAATGCGGATGTTTCGTGCAGCCAGGTTGAAACTTCGTCTTCGGAGTTTTTCAGGCCGTGGCCTTTTTTCAGGTGATTCCCGAAAACGCCGAGCAGCTCCATACGTTTTTGCATCAGTTTTCCGGGATCGAGACGGCTCATCCGGTAGTACGTTTTCCGGTCGCCGGGCAGGCTTACCGCCTCAACAAATCCGACGTTTTGCAGCGATTTCATCGTTCCGCTGATGCTGCCCTTGCTGGCATTCAGCGCTTCACGGATGTCATCAAACGAAACGGCTTCCTTATCGCAGACCATCAAATACCCCAGCACGCGGCCGGCCATTCTTGCAAGCCCGAACTGCTCCATCAGCAGTCCGGTTTCTTCGATATATGTGAGTTTTTCTTTTTCCATTGAGAGAAATATACGGTTTTTTTCATTTGGTTCAATAGTTAGTGAACTAAATGAACAGACGGGATATTTTAGGTGAATTTGGTGGTTGGGTTTATCGACCATATCATTAAGATGTCGTTACCTTTTGTGCGGATAAAAAGTGATGTGAATAATTATAAATTACTGATAATAAATGCTGTAGGAACAGGGTATGCCCTGTCCCTACAGGTAGATGAACACAATTAATTCGCTGCTATTCTTAAAGCCATTTTATTCATAGCCGGAGAATTTTAATTTTATCGTTTAACTGATTAGATTGAGATATGATAAAGTACCGATCAAATAAAGTGATTTCCCGTAACAAAGATATATTAGGTGGAACACCCGTCTTTGTCGGAACCCGTGTGCCAGTGTCAACGCTGTGGGACTACCTGAAGTCAGGTGATTCTTTAGAAGAATTTCTGGAAGATTTTCCTTCCGTTAAGCGTGAACAGGCTGTTATTTTGATTGAACGAGCGCAGAATCATCTTTCAAAAGTTCCATGATCCGCATCTTGCTTGATGAATGTCTGCCTGTGAAATTGCGCCACCGATTTCAGGACTGTGATGAATCTTTATTTGTTTCTACGGTTACTCAAGAGAAATGGAATGGAATAAAAAACGGTAAATTACTGGATAAAGCGCAGCAGAGTTTTGATATATTGATTACCATCGATCAAAGCATGTCTTATCAGCATTCAATTCAAAAGTTTAACATTGCTCTAATCGCTTTAAAATCTAAGTCAAATCGCTATAAAGACTTAGTTGAATTTGTAGCTCCAGCCGTAGAAGTCATAAAAAACTTCAAAGAAGGTAGTTTTTACTCAGTTTCTATTTAGGTCATTTGTGAGATCAACTTTTTGTGCAGATAAAACGAGATAAAGGAAAATTATAAATAACTGATAATAAATGTTTTAGGGACAGGGCATGCCCTGTCCCTACAGGTAGATGGACACAATTAATTCGCTGCTATCCCTAAATCCCGCCAACCACCTTCTCCTCATAAAACTTCAAATCATTCTCACTGAAAAGCACAAACCGCACCTCTTTGATGACCTCAGATTCAGGAATTTTTTCCTTAAGGGCTGAGATAATGATATCCGCTGTTTCCTCAATTGGGTAGCCAAAAATTCCGGTTGAAATGGCGGGGAAGGCGATGGATTTGATGTTGTGCTGTTCAGCTAAGGATAGCGCGTTCAGGTAGCAGCGTTTCAGCAGGAGGGCTTCCGATTTGTCTTTGCCGTAAACGGGTCCCAGGCAGTGGATGACGTGCGTATTTGGCAGATTGTGAGCGCCGGAAATTACCGCCTCACCGGGACGGATCGGAGCCATAGGACGGCACTCTTCTGCGAGTCCGGAGCCAGCCGCCCGATGCAGCGCACCCGCCACGCCGCCACCTGATTTCAGCTCCGCATTCGCCGCGTTCACAACGGCTTCAATATCCTTCTGGTCGCTGATATCACCGCGGATGGCGGAGATCGTGGTATTTGCTAAGGTGGTTTTCATGGTGTTTATTTACCTTTTTATGATTACGACAGGCTCCAAAATATTTGGTGTAACGTTTTAAGTCAAAGTCATGTAAGGAAATACTTTCAATTTAGCACCCTCTCTCATTCTGAATTTTGAATTCCTCTTCCCCGCAACCTCCTTTCCTTTTTTTCGTTTGATGTACCCGTTAAGGGTAATATCTTGGGTTAAATCAGTAAGTAAGGAATTTGCGTTATGGCGTCCAGAATTTATAAACAGCAGGAAACGGAGCGGCTCATCCGGAGGGCAGTTGAGATGGAGACGAATCGCGCGATTTCGCCTGAAAGCGATGCTCCGGACGGCCTTACGCTGGAAGAAATTTCCGCAATCGCGGCTGAATCCGGAATTGATCCCGAGTTTATACGCAGGGCGGCCGATGAGCTTGATCCGGATCGGGGGAATGAGGCCACATCCCCCGAAACGCAAAAACCCCGCAAACCGGTTAAGCAGCGCGGCGATGAAATTTATTTCGAAAAATGGCTGACGGTCAAAACCGATCCGGAAATGCTTGATACTGTGATAACCGACCTGAACCACCGGTTTGCCCATGAGGATGAACTCGAAGACATGCCCGATTTTGCGCAGGGCTATTACAAAGACATTTTCGGCGAGGATTACGATGACGGGCCAAAAGTGACAAAAACGGGATCGAGCATCGAATGGCGTGGAACCGATTATTACGGGATGTATGAAACAAGAGTTTTGCTGCAACCGCGCGGCGACAAGCTCCGGATAAGAGTGAGTAAACGAAGCTCATGGGGCGCCAGCTGGTCGGATAACACCTGGCTGATCATGTATATTCTGCCTGTTTTCCTCACGATAGGAGGATTCACGACGTATTCCGTCTGGGACAACGCCTGGACCGGCATTTTCGCCGCTGCCATTTTCTGGGCCGCAACGTATCCATTGATGAAAAAACTCGCCGGAAGATCCATAAACAAACACAACCGCGAAATCCAGCAGCTCGGCGAAGAACTCTGCGAAATGATCGACTTCCTCAGCACCACCGAAGCAGATCCGGGTTATCAGTCGGTGTATACCGGAAGCCCGACATCGAAAAAAGCATCAGAAAAATCCGGCCCCGAGCCGAAAAAGAAAAGCTATTCTTCGGAGTCGACGCGGAGATTGAGGAATGATTTGAGAGGGTAATGAAAAAATGAACTGTTTTGAACTAATGGAATCTATATGATGAAGTGGTCTGTGCATTTTTTGCACACATCACTAAATATTTCCGCTAAAATGCTACGATATTGATAAACAGGTCAATAGTTTAGAGAGAAGTGCTGGCGGGTTTCAACCTTGAAGCATCAGCCCAATCCCCCTCTCTCACCCACTCTCCCTCAAAATCTCCAGCGGCTTCCTCCGATTCACATCGCGCATATTCAGCGCGCCGGTGAGGAGAATCAGCAGGATTACGCCGAGGCTGGTGAGCAGGAGGGTGCCGGTTTCGGGTTCGAAGGGGAGTTCGAAAAAGAATCTGGACAGGAGCATGGCCGCGGTGAGCGCGAGCAGGAGGCCGGTGAGGCAGGCGAGTGTACCCAGCCAGAGGTATTCCACAAACTGGATGCCGCTGATCTGCTTTTTCGAGGCTCCGATGGTTCGCAGCAGCACCGATTCCCGTATCCGCTGATACCGGCTTATCGAAAGCGAACTCGCCAGAATCATCAGTCCGGTGATGATGCTGAACCATGCCATAAAACGCACCGCGATGGCCACTTTGTCGAGGAACTGACGAACGCTCTCCAGAACCAGGCCGACGTCAATCGCGGATACGTTGGGATGTGCGCGAACGACATCCTGCTGAAGCAGGGCCGCCGTGTCTTCATCCGGAGCGCGCAGGGTGGTTGCGTAAAAACGGGGCGCGTTTTCAAGAACGCCTGCCGGAAAAACGAGAAAAAAGTTTGGCCTGGGTTGCTGGAAATCCACATCCCGGATGGAGCCCACCACGGTATTGATCCGCACGCCCTGCACGTCAAACGTGATGCGGTCGCCCACGCTGGTTTTCAGCTCTTCGGCAAGGCGATAATCCAGCGAAACCGGAACCGGATCGGAAAGCGACTCAACGCTACCGGTCCATTCACCTTCCAGAATGGTTTCGGATTCGGTGAGCTCATCGCGGTAAGTCACGCGGTATTCCCGGGTCAGCGCCCACGGACTTTCGGTGTATGCTGTATCCTGCCTGATTTCCCGCACCGTCCGGTCGTTTACCGCGTGCAGCCGCATCGTAACAATCGGAACATTATCCAGCACGTTTACGCCGGCCTCGCGCGCCATACGGTTCACATCCTCATTCTGATCAGCCTGAACATCATAAAAAACGAGATTGGGCTGCTGATCTCCGGTCTGGAAATCAATACGCTGAAGAATCATCCCCCGCGAAAGATACAGCGTGCCAATCAGCAGCATGCCCATTCCGATGGTTGTCAGCAGGATGGTGGTCTGGTTTTGCGGTCGAAACAGATTCGCAATTCCCTGTCGCCACGTGTACGGCCAGACGGGAAGCCGCAGTTTTCGTACCGAAAAGATGAGCAGACGCGCCATCGCCCAGAGGAAGGCGAGCGAAACGAGCAGACCCAGAATAAAGAGGAATGAAGCGAGCAGATTATCCAGCAAAAAGGCCAGAATACCGAAAAGTACCAGGAGTCCGGCGAAGATGATCACCGATTTTGCCCCGAGCGAAACCTGAGCCAGCGGAGATTCCTCCGAATTGCGAATGGTGAGCAGCGGCGAAATTTTCACGATACTCAGCAATGGGAGCAGCGCCAGCGTAAAACTTACGATCAGTCCCGTAAGAAGACCTGTGATGATGGCCGGAAGAGAAACCTGCTGGATGATATCGAGCGGAAGCAAATCGGTAAAAAGCAGCGGCAACACTCGCTGGATTAAAACGCCGGTGAGCGCGCCGATGAGTGATCCCACAAAGCCGAGCATTACGATCTGAAGCCCGAAAATCCAGAGGATTTGTGAGGATGAGACGCCGAGGCAGCGCAATGTGGCCACGGCGGCGCGTTTTTGCCGGACGTACAGATAAACCGCGCTGGCCACGCCGAGCCCGCCGAGCATCAGGGCGATGAATCCGATCATTCCCAGAAAACGCGTGAGGTTATCGAGGATTTGGCTGAAATCCTGCTTGCGTGATTCAACGGTGTTGGTGGTCAGCCGTCTGTCGGGCACGAGTTCCCGCGCGGCGGTGATGATTGCTTCGTAGTCACGTTCATCATCAAACTGGAAAAACTGTTTGAACTGAACCCGGCTTCCACGGTCAAGCAGGCGCGATCCGTCCAGAATATCGCGGCTTACGACAACACGGGGACCGATCAGTGAAAAGGCGGCAGATTCACCGGGAAATTCCAGAATGGTGCCGGAAATTTCCAGCCACGTATCGCCAACGCGTATCGAATCGCCGACGCTCAGGTTTAGCTGCGTCATCACCGGACGATCCACCAGTGCGGTGCCGTCCTGCTGATAGTTCTGCGCGGCTTCCGGCGGATCGGTTTTGATCTGGCCGTAAAACGGAAATCCGCCCTCAATTCCCCGAATTTGGGAAAGGCGCGTCATCCCTTCGCTGCCGTAAATAACCATCGAATTGAACTCAATACTGCGCGACTGTACGCCGCCGAGCGAATCCATAAACGCGATCATTTCCTCGCTGAAGGGTTCGGTTTGCTCAATTTCAAGATCAGCGCCCAGCAGTTCGCGCGCCTGATCGTTTACGGTGAGCATCACATCGCTTCGGAAAGACAAAATTGCAACGAGAGCGGCAACGCCGGCAATAATTCCGCTGCTGTAGAGCAACAGGCTTTTGTATCGCGAGCGGGCATCGCGCCAGGCCGTTTTCAGGCTGAAAGAATCGGGGTAAAAACGCATGAGCGGATGGATCAGGTCGTTTCGGCGATGGGTTCAGGGGCTGCAGTGTACTCATCAGAAATTATCTCGCCGCCCTTCAGGCGAATGATGCGGTCACATTTTTGCGCGAGTTCGGGATCATGCGTTACAATCACCAGCGTGGTTCCCTTTTTCTTATTCAGGTCGAATAAAACGGCTTCCACCTGCTGGCTCGTTTCGGCGTCGAGGTTTCCGGTCGGCTCATCTGCAAAAAGAATATCCGGTTCGCTGATAAACGCCCTCGCCACGCCCACGCGCTGCTGCTCGCCGCCGGAGAGCTGGGTTGGATAATGATCCAGGCGACTGCCAAGGCCGACATCCTGAAGCAAACCGGCTGCTTTATCATACACTTCGCGATAGGGCGTGCCGCGAAGCTCAACGGGAACCATCACGTTTTCAACTGCGGTAAGGGTTGAAATCAGCTGAAACGACTGAAATACAAAACCGATGTGCCTGTTTCTGATGGCAGCGAGCTCTTCCTCCGATTTATCCTGCAGGTTAAATCCGTTCAGCGTAACCGATCCGCTTGTGGCGCGGTCGAGTCCGGCACTGAGGCCGAGTAGCGTGGTTTTTCCACTGCCCGACGGACCGACGATAGCGCAGGAAATGCCCGGCTCAATCGAAAAAGAGACGTCGTTCAGGACCGTCAGCGGCTGACCACCGCTCTGGTACGTTTTGGTTAAATTTCTGATTTCGAGGATGCCGCTGGTACTCATGAAATAATCGGTCTGAAAATAAACTGAAGTTGTTGGGGTTCACGTTGCAAAGAGGTAAACTTAAATTACCGGAAAAACGTTGGAATGTTTCAGACGATTTTTTCGAACAGGCTTTTAACACAACATTTATGCGTCTTTTTTCGCTGATTTTTTTACTGATTTCCCTTTCAGCCTTCATCAAAGCGGAAGATCCGCCTGTGGTGATGGTTTTTGGCGACAGCATCGCGGCCGGCTACGGACTTGATCTTGACGACGCTTTTCCCGCGCAAATGCAGCGCATTGCCGATGAAGAGGGCGTTGAAGTTGAGATTATCAACAGCGGCCTCAGCGGCGAAACGTCTTCCGGCGGGCTTCGCAGGGTCGATTGGGTACTGCAGCAACACGTGGATATTTTCGTGCTGGAACTTGGCGGAAACGACGGGCTTCGGGGGATTGATCCTGAAGTAACCAAAAACAGCCTTCAGCAGATCATGGATAAAGTCCGCGAAACATATCCTAATGTGCAGATTATTCTGGCCGGGATGGAGGCGCCGCCGAATATGGGGGATTCGTACACCTCGCAGTTCCGTACGGTGTTCAGCGATTTGGCGAAATCCAACGACGTGATTTTTATGCCGTTCATTCTGGAGGATGTGGCCGGTGAGCCGGATCTGAATCTGCCGGACGGCATACATCCTACAGAAGAAGGCCACGAAATCATCGCAAAAAACCTCTGGCCGTACGTTTTGGAAGCTCTTGAAAGAGTGGCCGTGACTGCCCGGTAAAAGCTTTTGAACGCATAATTTCGTATATTTCAGCTTACTTGTTATTTAAACCAACCCGCAGAATTCCGCCCGTCTGATTCTGCAGATCAATAGTATTAAACCTGTCATGAATTTTTATTCCAGAAAATTAATTAAGCCCGAAGACCTCAACCCAAACCGCACGCTTTTTGGCGGCAGCCTGCTGCGCTGGATCGACGAAGAAGCCGCGATTTTTGCCATTTGTCAGCTCAATTCTGACCGCGTGGTAACCAAGTTTATTTCTGAAATCAACTTTATCAGCTCAGCCGTAATGGGCGATATCATAGAGATGGGCATGGAAGTGATCAAGTTCGGCCGCACGTCGATTACGTTCAGATGCGTAGTTCGTAACAAATTCACGAAAAAAGTGCTGGTCACAATCGATAAAATCGTGTTTGTTCACGTGGATGAAAACGGAAGGCCGAAACCGCACGGGAAATCCGAGGTAACGCCGGGTTAAGGTTCTGAAATATATAATTAAAGCGCCAATTTGCAGGTGCACGGCATGCCGTGTACCTACAAATTAGGCCTTAACAAAAGGCATCAAACCCCTGCCGCGAACCGGCATTTTGAATTTTGAATTTTCCATTTTGAATTTTAATTAAAACGGCAATTTTATATAACTTAACCTATATTTGGGGTTCGCAAAAACAAGCCTCAGCTGAATAATGTTGAAATGAGTAAAGATAAAGAGCTTCAAACGATACGAAGAGAGCTGGACGAGATTGACCGGAAAATTCTTGACAGTCTGGCCGCACGGCAGCGGGTGATTAACAAAACCGCCGTTGTAAAAGCTGAAAAGCGGGCTTCACTGCGTGATCCTGCGCGGGAAAGTGAAATTCTGGATCGCATCGGGCAGCTGGCTCGTGATGCCGGAGTGGATCGCTACTACGCTATGCAGCTGTTCCGGAATATCATCGATTATTCCGTTCGTTTTCAAACTGATTACATGATCGACCGCGCCAACGACCGGCCGGATCACCAACTGAAAGTCGGGTATCAGGGCACGGACGGAGCGTACAGCCACCAGGCGGTTCAGGCGCATTTCAGCACGCGCGAAAACGATCTGGTTCCAGTCGGGTTTGATACGTTTCGGGAAGTTGTAAAAGCGGTTGAGGATAAGAAACTTGACTTCGGACTTCTGCCAATTGAAAACACCACGGCCGGATCGATCAACGATGTGTATGATCTTCTTTACCGAAGCGCGCTGCATATTGTCGGTGAGGAAGTAGTTTCTGTTCAGCATTGCCTGATGGCGCTGGAAGATGTGGAAATCACTAACATTCGCCGGATTATGTCGCATCCGCAGGCGATTGCGCAGTGTTCCGAGTTTCTGAACAAACTGCACGACTGCAAAGTTGAGTCGTATCTCGATACGGCCATGTCGGCGCGGAAAGTGCGGACAGATGCCGATCTTTCGCAGGCCGCTATCGCCAGCAAGGAAGCTGCGCAGGTGTACGGACTGAAGATCATTCGCGAAGGAATTGCGAATCAGAAAGACAACTTTACGCGGTTCGTTATCGTATCAGACAAACCGATGGTATGCGACAGCGAAATTCCGTGTAAAACCTCGATGCTGATAACGGCATCGCACCGGAAAGGCGCGCTGGCTGCTTGCCTGAACGTGCTTCATCATCATAACCTGAACCTTACAAAACTGGAATCGCGCCCTCAGCCCGGAACACCCTGGGAGTACCTGTTTTATCTGGACTTCGAAGGGAACACGGCGAACCCGAACGTGCAGAAGGCGCTGGCTGAACTGAAGGAACACACAGGCTTTATGAAAGTCTTGGGGTCATATCCTTCCAGAATCTGAAATTCGGTATATTAAGTGCTCTTCAGCAACGTTTACTGGGCATAAAATTCAACTCATATTTTCAATCAAACTAAACTATGTTTTTACGTATAGGATTATTACTTCTGACAAACATTGCGGTTCTAATAGTGGCCGGAATTGTGATGTCATTGCTTGGGGTCGGGCAGATGTTCGACGAAACCGGACTGAATACGACTGCGCTGCTCATTTTCTGCTTCATTTTTGGTATGGGCGGCTCGTTCATTTCGCTGCTTTTGTCCAAAAAAATTGCGCTCTGGACAACCAAAACGCAGCTTATCAAAAACCCGTCGAACGACATTGAGCGCTGGCTGGTGAACGAGGTGAAAATCATGGCTGAGCGTGCCGGAATCGGTATGCCGGAAGTCGGAATTATGCCGATGCAGCAGGCCAACGCCTTTGCCACCGGATGGAACAAAGATAAAGCGCTTGTTGCCGTAAGTGCCGGAATGTTACAGCGGTTCAACCGCGATGAAATCCGTGCTGTAATGGGTCACGAAGTTGGCCACGTAGCCAATGGCGATATGGTAACCATGACCCTGCTTCAGGGCGTGCTCAACACGTTCGTTCTCTTTTTCTCACGCGTTATCGGTTACACGGTCGATAAAGTCGTTTTTAAATCGGATCGGCCGGGAATCGGATATTTCTTTATCAGTATTCTGGCGCAAATTGTGCTGGGTATTCTGGCCAGCCTTATCCTCATGTGGTACTCACGTTATCGCGAGTTTTATGCGGATATTGCCGGTGCCGAGCTTTCCAGCAAGGACGCTATGATCAGTGCGCTCCAGCGTCTTAAGGCGGAGTCAGGAATACCGGATGAGATGCCTGAGGCTCTAAATGCATTCGGTATCAACGCCGGAAAGCGTAAAGGCCTGCGTGAGATGTTTGCAACGCACCCTCCGCTTGATGTGCGGATTAAGGCGCTTCAGGAGGCTAATATCTGATTTGAAATCAGGCTTTCAGTTGGCTTGCCGATCGTCTCACTAAGACGTCGTTACCTTTTGTGCGGACAAAAGGTAACCCAAAAGCCGCCGGCTGGGATAAAATGGCTAAACTTCCGTTGCGTTGCGCTAAATAAAATCAATGCTCCGCAACCGGTGTAGTCAATTTCAAGGCTTGTCAGCGGAATGATTTTATTCTTAACGCTTCACTCCACTACAGTTTTATACGCCATTTTATCCATAGGCCGGATTTCTTTTTTCAGTATAACCAGTCGCAAGTTTTAAATTTATTTGTCCTCAACATTAGGCTTTTCAGATTTTGATTTAAAAAGCAGCGTTCGCACTCAGCGGGCGCTGCTTTTTTTATGGGATAATGTCACGCTCAGAGCGGCTACATCGGGGAGATATTCTTCCTTGAGAAGATCAGCGATTCTGGGAGTTACCTGAATGGATTCTCCCAGCATTTGAGCCCGGATGATCAGCCAGTAAAGGGAATAGGGGTTGTCGGGCTCAAGTAGAGAAACTTCTTGGTTTACAAAATCTATGGCTACTATCAATCCGCCGGAGCGCTCGTCTTCCACGAGAAAGAGATTGATGCCGTGGAATCGGCCGTATCGGATCAGGTTTTTGTATGCTTCAAGATTGTAGATCAGATAGTGCGTTCCATCGGCGCGGCGCATTTCCCTGGGCTGGCGTCCATCTGCATCGATATGGCGAAGAATCCGGTTTGAGGTGATGTCAGATAAAATGCGTTTTGCCAGCTCATGCTGACCTGTGAATGTGGTGAAAGCAACCAGCTGCGCATCGTACCACGTGCCGTGATTGTTGAGCGTATTCGCTTCGCGGATGCCAAATTCGGAGGTCAGAAGCCAGTGATTGAAATCAGAAAACCAGGACTGCATGCAGCTGTGGATTTCATTCGGCAGCTGCGATTCCGCCCTGAGCAGGTAAACGGCATCCAGCAGATAAATAAAATGGTAGGTGTCGATAATTCCGTAATTCCGGCCTTCAGTGCGGCCCGGGATGCCCTGTGCAAAATTCAGGTTGGGGTTCATTCTGGTTGACGGATCGCAGAACCAGGTGTTGAGATATTTGCCGGCTGCTTTATGATAGGTTGAATCTCCCGAAAAATAGCCGGCCAGCGCCAGTGCGCGCACCGATTCCACCATCATTGTCAGCTTTGGATAATCGTAATCTTCTACCTCCGGATTTATATCACCATCACGGCGAATGTACGGTTTGCCATCCGCAGCAGACGGATCAGGCCACCAGTAAATAGCAAGACTCGCATAATCATGTGCCGCCTGATTTTCATAAAGTACCGGTGAATCAGTAACGGAAGGTGGAGTTTGGCTCAGCGCTAAATTTGCCCGCTCGATCACGCGTGATCTTATCCCTTCATTAACAGATCCGGATTTAAGGGATTTTGTCCTGTTGGATTGCAGCTGATCCAAACTCATCAAAACCGGCTCATCTGCCGGAATAGCTTTTTCGGATTCTTTTATCTGAGGATAGGGATGTGAGCTGTTAAACGTATGGTGCAGATATCCTTCGAGCCCGCATCCTGAAAAAAATAAAGCGAATAAAACGATCAGCCGTCGCATAGGATGTTCTTGAAATCAAATAAATAATATAAACGTTATAAATTATATAATTGATCGGCGATTTGGAAGGGCGTATTACCAGTTTTGCAGGTAAAGGGCTTAGCCCGGATTATATACGAAGCAGTAAAATATGCTCAGTGTACATCAGTACCCTTCCGCTCACTTTATCAGCTTCGCTTTGCCAGCGGAAAAAATTCCCCGAATTAGTCGAGGCAGGCTTTGGTGAATAATCCGGGTTAGGCTCTAAACGAGATGATACGCAATAGCCAGCCCGAGCCAGCACAGCAAAATAATCTGGAAAACCCTGAAGCCGGAAATGGAAACGCGGTACGTGAAGATAGTCAGTACTGATCCGACAAACAGGAATGCGGCGGTGGTGAAGTGGCGGAAGTGGTAGCCATCGAAGGTTTCGATGAGTGGTAAAAAGAGTAAGCCGGTAAGGGAGAGCAGAGCGGTCATCTTGCTGATGATGATGTTTAGCCGGAATGGCGACCGGATGAGATCGGGCTCAAAGCGTTCTGCGAACCACGCTAGAAAGGCAAAACTCGCAAAAAAGGTGACGATAAATAAAATCGCGCTGTTTGAGATGACGGTCAGAAATGGATTCAATTCACCCAGAACGCCGGCAGCGTACTGGACTAAAAATCCGGGTAAAAGAGATAATTCGGGAACCTGCAGCAACCCGAGCGAGGAAACGCCGGTAATAACCTGGTTAATCCAGAGCACAAAACTGAAGAGAATTACGCCGGTGAGGCTGACGGTCATGGTGTAAAAAGCCCTCCGCCTTTTGCCGATGTAATAATAGCCTCCGGAAATCATAAACAGAAGCACAAGCAGGATAAAGCCGTGAAAGCTGCTCCAGAACGCAAACATCGAGGCGACGGCGCAGACGATCAGCCAGGAGATTTTGCCGGAATCATAAAACCGGATAATTCCTGCCGTGAAGCCAAGTGTGGAGGCCATGAAGAGTGCATCCCCCGAAAAACCTGAAAAAACGGCGATTACCGGCGGAGAGAGAAAGAGTAAATTAACCAGCCTTGCCTGCCAGAAAAAAATCTGCCATACAAAAAACTGCGCAATGCAAAGCAGGATGAGGTTAAGAATCAGCGCGGCATCCTGAGTAGAAGTCAGCCCCGTTTTAGTGATTAATCCCGTAAGAAACCCGTAACCTGCCGGCAGGCCGGAGATCTCATCAGCCTGATTTCCGGCGATTTGATCCGCTACGGCAAGATGAATTTCTGAGTCCGGCGATTGCGTTATGGCTGTATCTATCTGGGCAAAGCCAAATACAACAACCAAAGCAGGAATCAGGTACATTAAATAGGTGCGAAATGGGAATTTCATGCTATCCTGAAGAAAGAAATGTCCGCAACAATTTTGAAGATATAAGGATACACCATTGTTTAACAAGGTGCAAAATAGTAAACAAAAACTATAATTTATCCCTGCTCTTTAAAAAATAATCAATAACAAATCCTGTAAGCGGGATGGTGAAGGCGTAGGCGGGCCAGATAAAGCGGCCATCAGAATAAGCGGAAAGCATGGAGTACAGGAACAGCGCGCACGTGATGACCAGGCCGGCGATCAGTGGGAGCCAGTTTGGCCAGAGTAGCGTCTCCTTTCGCAGGAGCCAGGCTGCGATAAGCGCGGCGAAAAACGGAACACCTGCCGTAATTGCAAAGGCGATATAGGTTCGGGGGCGGCTTAGGTTTGCTATCAGGATATCAAGCGTTGGGAGCCAGGCGTGAGGCACGCTGTGCGGCGACCACCATCTGACCAGAAACATCATCAGCAAAAATGCGAGTCCGTAAAGGATGATCCACGTGATTTTCATTTTGTTGGATGGCGAACTGCTGAAAATGAACCAAACCAAAATGACGGGAATCAGCAGTACGACGGTTTCCTTGATCAAAACGCCCAGGAAAATGGTAGCCAGTAGCGATTTGTATCGTCCGGTAATAATCTGCCAGACTCCGAAACAGAGAATGCCGACCAGGGCAGGATCAACATAACCTATTGCGCCGTAGTAAAAAACGGGAAACGAGAAAACATAAAGCGCCGAGGAAATTATTCTTGAATTAAGAGAAATCCGGAGTTCCATCATCGTGAGCCACAGGAAAATGAGTCCGCCCCAGAGAAACGCGACGTTCAGAATATTGAGGGAGGTCATGGGATCAAACGGCAGAAAGGAAGCGAGAATGGGGAGCATCGGCCTGTACACAAACGGCACGCGGAGTTCATCAGCCAGATCATATCCCCGGAAATAGCGAACGGCGGTGGTGTACTGGTACACATCAGGCGGCAGGCCTTCGATTACGGTGCCGTTGTCGAAGGTGTAGGAAAATTCGTCCTCGCCGGTAATTTGCTGCAGCCACTCCGGATCAAGATAATCGAATCGCACAGAGGTGACGAGAATTAATCCGCCCAGAAAAAGAAGGAGCCAGAAAGGTGAACCCAGCCTGTTCATGGTTTGTGTATTGAAATTACCGTTGTTTTGGGAAGTGTACTGAACCTGAAATGTCCCGGATGAATCTGAACATAAATAAAATCTCTGGCAAAGTGAACTGCTTCAGGAACATCTCTCTGTTAAACTTGCGTAAATGAAAAAGCCAGAGCCGCCTGCGCGACTCCGGCCTGATTCATAATATTAAGTTGTTATTTGATCAGCGTCATTTTTTTGGTGATCACTGTGTTTGATGCCTGTAATCTGTACAGGTAAATACCGCTTGCAAGGTGCGAGGCATCGAATGCAACGATATGCGACCCTGCGTGCTGCGTTGTGTTCACAAGCGTGGCTACGTGCTGTCCCTGGATGTTGAAGACATCCAGTTTTACATCGGCAGCTGCCGGTAATTCATAGCGGATTTGGGTAACGGGGTTAAACGGATTCGGGTAGTTCTGATCCAGAGAAACCACAACCGGAATTCCGGGCGCAGGATCAACGGATACCGGAGCTCCGTCGTAGGATAGCACAGAGCGGGCATAAAGCGTGAGTTCGTCATATACTTCGCCGTTCTCAAGTCCGTGGAAAAGTATGGAATGCAACAGATCATTTTCGTAAATGTACTGCTCCATATCGTAAGCCACGAATTCTCCATCCCATACTTCGTACTCGGCCCCGCCGGTTAGCAGGGTCCAGTCCTCGTTGTAGTACATTTCGAGGAGGAATTCCGGATGCCACTCGCCATCTTCAAAAATTTCACCGTTAATACTGATGACCGTGCTGAGCGTGGAAATTCCTCTGCGTGAAACGCCCACCTGTGTTTCCACTCTGAAATCCTCAACCCATTCTCCGCTTTCCCAGAAAGATTCTGTGAAGGTAAGCAGCCCCATATTTTCTGGTTTCATAGACTGATCGAACCACTGAAACATGCTCATATTTGATGGCAGCATATTACCGTCTGCATCCTGGTGCATTTCGCCTTTCAGCAGTGCGAGGATGTTTACGAACAGGTCGGTGTTGTCCATTTCCCAGAAATTGAGCTTCTGTTCGTTTACCCAGCCTTCTTCGTTAATCCACATTTGTTCGATGTACTGAACGGCGCCATCCGCCATGGTCAGGTTCCCTCTCATGTATGGGATCCACTCATTCATGTACCATTTTTCATCCAGAATTCCGGAGAATGATCCGTTTTCATGGAAAAAGGTAATGCGGGAATCAGAAACCCAGGCATTATCAATCCACATGTAGGTATGGACTTTATCGAATACCATTTTGCCGTTGACCTCCGTGTAGGCGTAATTGATTTTAAACTCCGGCATCCATTGTAGACCGGCGTGATCCCATTCGCTCCAAATGTGCTCGGAGAGTCTGCCGTTCTGGTAGCTCATTACGCTTCTGTCATCGTTTTGCCACTCATTATCCCAGAAATACTGGGAAGTCCAGGTAGTAAGATGGCTGTTATCATACCCGAAAAGCTGCCGGTAAACGCTGTACCAATTGTCACCATCCTTATATTCATAAACGGTGCCGGTGTGTTCCGGACTGCCAAGGGTTTGTACACGAGCGGGCAGGCTTATAAGCTCGTATGTATTCAGAGCCGCGGTTTTTCTGAACTCAGGCCCAAAATTATCCCGGATGTGCTGTGCTTCAACAGCAAGTGCGGAGAATCCGAGAATCACTGCGAGAAAAAGTAAGCTTTTTTTCATAATCGCAGGCGTTAAGAGAAATATTTACGCTGGCCGTTGATATCGGGAGTATTTCTGAAACCGAACAAGCCAGCAGTTGTCAAATCCCGGTTTTTTACTGATATCTGATTAAAATATAGTTCCTTAATAAATTAATATCAATATTATAATAAATGCATCGGTATATATTTTCTCTTACACTATTTCCGTAAACAGAGATCGTGTAACACAGAATATATTTTCAGGAACGGGTGTAATCAGCAGGATTTTTCTCCGGATGAAACACAATCTAATTTCGACGCAATGTGCCGTGGTTATCAATAGAGGGAGATTGGGGATAAATCGGTTAACCCGGATTATTCACGAATCATTTAAATATACGATATAAGTAACTGATTAAATTTAGCTTTTAGCAAATCTACATTCCCCCAAATTTGGGCGTGCTATAAGTCGGCGACTTTTTCCCGCTGGCTGCGTTGAAGCTAAAAAAGTGTGCTCAGGGTACATTGGTACCCCTCCGCTCACTTTTTTACCTTCGCCTTGCCAGCGAAAAAAATTCCCCGAATTAGTCGGGGCAGGCTTTGGTGAATAATCCGGGTCAAATCCATCCCTGATTTTCTAAAATCTTCTGTAAAACCACCTGAGGTTTGTATTTTAGAGAGTAATCTGACCAACGTTTTTATATCTATGAAATACTGCATTATTGCGCATCCGGGCCGGGAGTATCTGGTTCCGGTAATTAACAGAGTCGTTTCGGTTTTATCCGGGGAAGAAAAAACTGTTTGTATGGGGCAGGCTGCCGCGAAGCTTACGGGATTCCCTGATCCGGAGCTAAGTGATTACGTGCACATTTTTACGAATGAGGAGCTGGCCATTGAGGCTTCTGATATCATCATTGCCATCGGCGGCGATGGTACTATGCTCCACGCCGCAAGGCTGATACACGACAGTGGAAAACCGTTACTTGGCATTAACAGCGGCAGGCTCGGATTTCTGGCGGATATCCGGATGGAAGAACTCGAGGATGCGCTGAGTATGCTGATTGCCGGGAAATACGAAATGGAATCGCGGTTTTTCCTCGAGGCCACCGTTGATGGAAAAAAACAGTATGCGCTGAACGAGGTTCTCTTTTCCAAGCACAGCTCGGTATCGATGATTACCCTCGCGGTTTCATGCGACGGTATTCCGGTAAATAAATACTGGGCAGACGGGCTGATTATTGCCACACCCACCGGCTCCACGGCGTACAATTTGTCGTCGGGGGGACCCATCATTTTGCCTGAAACAAACGTGATGGTTTTGACGCCGGTTTGTCCGCATGCACTTACCACAAGGCCGCTTGTACTGCCCGCAGACAAGAAAATTACCATCGTGGCTGATCCCCCCGAGCAGCAGATCCTCCTTTCAAATGATGGCAAAGTTTGCGATATTAATACTGATAAACTGCATGTGGAAATTACCCGAAGTGAGTTCTCGATAAATCTTATTAAACTACACGGGCGCAATTACTTTCATACTTTACGCGCCAAGCTTATGTGGGGACTCGACCTGCGGGAATGACCCGAAATGTGTGTGACGGAGATCAGAAAAGATCTGAAAAAATTATTACGGCTGAATAGTTTGGCCGCCCAAAAAATAGAAACCATTTAATATTTGAGAACTATGAAGATAACGGTTGTAGGCGCAGGCGGTAATGTCGGCGCAACAGTAGCTTTAAGTATTGCCCAGCGTGATTTTGCAAAACAGGTTGTATGTATTGACCTTGAGCGCAAAGACGGCGAAAAGACATTTTACCCTTCCAAAGGCCGCGCGCTTGATCAGTGGCAAACATCGCCGATCCACCTTTTCGATACGCACCTTGTTGGCGGAACTGACTATGAGATGACCAAAGATTCTGACATCTGCGTGATAACCGCCGGTGTACCACGCCGTCCGGGTATGAGCCGAGATGATCTTCTCAGCATCAACGCCAACGTTGTGAAATCAGTAACCAAGCAGCTCGTAGAGCAGTCGCCAAACACGATTATCATTGTTGTTTCCAACCCGCTGGATATCATGACCTACGTTGCGTACAAAGCCAGCGGACTTCCGGCAAACAAAGTTATGGGTATGGCCGGAATTCTTGATACGGCCCGCTACCGCGCGTTCCTTGCTGAAGAACTCGAAGTATCACCTAAAGATATTCAGGCACTGATTCTGGGTGGCCACGGCGATACAATGGTTCCGCTGCCGCGCTATACAACGGTTTCCGGAATTCCGGTAACGCAGCTCATCAAAAAGGATAAGCTTGATGCAATTATTCAGCGCGCCAAAGTTGGCGGCGGTGAGCTTGTCGGGCTAATGGGAACTTCTGCATGGTACGCGCCGGGTGCAGCCGCAGCCCAAATGGCTGAAGCTATCGCTCTCGACCAGAACAGAATTTTCCCGTGTGCTTCATATCTGACCGGTCAGTTTGGCCTGGATGACATCTACGTTGGTGTTCCGGTTAAGCTTGGAAAAGAAGGTATCAAAGAGATTATCGAAATTGAGCTTACGCCTGAAGAGAAGGCGCTTCTCGATAACTCAGCAAACGCGGTTCGTACAGGTCTGAATGACCTTGAGCGGATTATGAGCGAAGCGTAAGCTAACTTTCGTTCAATAAAAATTAAGCCGTCCTGCTTTTGCGGCACGGCTTTTTTTATGGGCTTACCAAACTGGTATAATCGGGTATCGGTTAAAACGTAAACAACCTGAGCCCCGGCTTTCTCATGAATTCGGCCACTTCAGGCGGACGCGCAGCTGAAACGTTTTCGATCAGATCAGCCTCAGTATATTCACGATTTGGAAGGAAAATTCCGCAAACTTCAACCTGAACGCCCTGATTAATCAGGTTACGGAGCAGATCAGCCGGGCTGCGGTCGGCTGGGCGAAAAGCAGGGGACTCGGTATTGAGAAGTGCAAGTTTTCCGGCGTCGCTGCAAAGCAATACGCGCACATTCACGCCCTGATTTACAGATTGGGTTGTAAGCACGAGAGCCATCATCTGCGTTTCCGCATCGCCCGAGGTTAGCATCACGAACATTTCGCCGTTGTCGGTTTCTGCCTGGGCAGACTCAGCAAGTGGGAAAAACATAAGACTGAATAAAAGTATGGATAAATATTTCATGGGATTATTTTATTACTGAATGATTAAATAGTAATATAGTAAAAAAAGCATAAAAAAAGAGCCTGCCGTTTTACCGGAGACTCTTTTTTTAATTTCTGCTGATTACTGCAGTCTGAAAACTACCGGCTGTGTCATCTGAACACGTACCGGGCGTCCGCGCTGCATACCAGGTGTAAATCTCATAGCTCTGATGGCATCAAGAGCGGCTTCTTCAGTTCCGCCGCCAAGGCCTCTTACAACCTGTGCGTCCTGAACATTGCCCTGCTCATCTACTACAAACTGTACGATTACGCGTCCTTCGATACCGGCACGGCGTGCAATATCAGGATAGCGAAGTCTTTCATAAAGTGCAGCCTGGCCACCGACCATTTCTGGCATGTTTTCTACAACAACGAATACCTCATCAGCGAAGTCGTCTTCATCGTCGGAAGGTGGTGGAGGCGGAGCGTCGAATGACTCATCAAAATCAAGCATCGCATCAAAATCGAAATCATCATCCACGATGGCGTCATCCGGTACTTCGATAGGCATTGGCGGACGCGGTGGTGGCGGAGGGGTTTCGATAATTTCCGTTTGAACGATATCCTCAATATCGATCACTTCCTGCTCTATTTCGATAATTTCGAATCCTTCTCCAAAATCAAGCTGAAGATTGAACAAGCCAATCGTAACAAGCAGTGTGAATATCAGACCACCCTGAAGGGTAATTCTGTAATCCTTTCTGAGGTCCTTTTCAGGTTTTTTTCTATAGTTCATGGCTGGATGATGTTGTAATGTGGTTGAGCAAAAGTAAATATATTAATTGATGTTGAAAGCACAAATTAAGAATGCATATTTATTCAACGATAAAGCCTATCAGGATATTTTATCCTGATGTATATGAATACCATATACTTAAGCGTTTTTGGGGCGCCAAACGTTCCCGCTTACTCGGGATTGCCAATCAATTCCGGCTTTTTGTACCGCGAAACATACCAGTTGCGAAGTAAAATTAGCATGATGATGGCGATGGTGCTGCCAATGGTATTGTACCCGATATCAATGATGCTGCCCTGCCGGTCGAAAGGAAGCACAAACTGCAGCAGCTCAACCGATGCGCCAAATGCAACGCCGGCTAAAAACACGACCCAAAGCGGCTGGGTGTACTTTCCGCGCGAAAATATTTGCGTGAGGCCAAGAAGAAACGTCCAGCCGCCAAAAAGGATTACGTGCCCGATTTTCGGGTGATGCATTTTGCTTCGTTCTATTAGAAGCTCAGAAGGGAAAAGCGTAAGATACAGCGATACAAGCATCCAGAAGACGAATAGTATGGGAATGATGTACTTTAGGGCCTGCTTAAGACCCGGGCTAAGAAAATTCATAGCAAGTCTAACGGAGACACCGGCTGGTCAATTGCGTTTTTTTGAAGATAATTTTGTCCGGATTGGATCGCTTTAAGACAAGAGTAAATATAGTTATTAAACTGCGATTCATAACCTGAAATTTTTCCGGCTAAGACATCGCCAAATCCCGTTCGGTTAAACGGGCTGTTGTCATAAGATGATAA
>PXAI01000286.1 GCA_003567135.1 Balneolia bacterium
CCTGAAGGCTTTTTTTATGCCTGAAAATCCGCATCTTTAACTTCAGTATTATGCCAATCCGAATCAAGACATCATCAGTTTTATGAAAAGTGCAGTAATAATCGGGGCGACATCCGGCATTGGCCGCGAACTCTCTTTCGAACTTTCACGGCGGGGATATAAACTTGGTATTACCGGCCGCAGGACTCCCCTGCTCGAAGAAATCCGCGACAGCATGAACACGGAGTGCCACATCGCGGAAATGGATGTCACGAAAACAGATGAAGCCCGCGAAATGCTGCTGAAGCTGATCCGTAAAATGGGCGGCGCTGATATCATCATTCTGAACGCCGGAATATCCGGAAACCGGCATGATGTCGTCTGGGAGGATTCAAAAAAAGTGATTGATACAAATGTGAGCGGCTTTACCGCACTGGCCGATACCGCGTGGAATTATTTTCTGAGTGAAAACAAACCGGGCCATATTGTCGGGATTTCATCCGTGGCCGCATTGGTTCCAAACGGCGGAAACTCAATTTATAATGCTTCCAAAGCATTTGTTTCCAGATATATGGAAGGACTCCAGGTAAAAGCCCGAAAACGAAATCTGCCGATATTATTGACCGACATCAAGCCCGGATTTATATATACGCCCATGACCGAAAGCCGCAAAGGGATGTTCTGGGTGAGCACCGTTGAGAAAGCCGTCCAACAAATTGCTGATGCCATCGAAAAGCGCCGTTATCGCGCCTTTATCACTAAACGCTGGCGCATGATCGGATGGTTATCCAGAATACTGCCCACCTCACTTTTTAGAAAATTTGCACCTTGACACATATAAACTTTTTTCGGTTCTGTATATTTTCAGATGATTAAATTACAGCCCGCTTTCATTTTCCGTCTCACAATAAAAACGCCATGATATCTGAACTTCTGAAACCCGAAATTACCGAGCTGATCGAGCAAAAAAACTGGGAAGTGCTTCGGGAAGCTGTGGATGAATGGCGGGTTCCGGAAATCGCGGAACTTCTGATGGAGCTTCGCCCGGCTGACCGAACCCTCTTTTTCAGGTTACTGCCGCGCTTTAAAATGGCGGAAGTATTTTCTTATCTCGAGTCTGATCTTCAAAACAACCTGCTGGAAGAACTCAGCGACGAGGAAAACCGCCACCTTCTGGCAAACATGGCTCCGGATGACCGTACGATGCTTCTGGGTGAGCTTCCGGGAGTGATTACGCAGCGGTTGCTGAATCTTCTCAATCCGCAGGATCTGCGCGAGGCTAACAAACTTCTGGGATACCCCGAAGAGAGCGTCGGGCGGCTGATGACTCCCGATTACATCGCGGTCCGGCCGGGATGGACGATCGGGCAAAGCCTCAAGCACCTTCGCGCAATGGCCAAAAAGAGCGAGACCATCAACATGATTTACGTAACCGATACGTCCTGGAAAATGCTGGATGCGCTCGAGCTCAAGGAGTTCATCCTGAATGATCCGGGAAAAAAGGTTGAGGAGATCATGGATCACACTTTCGTGAGTATCCTGCCAACCGAAGACCGCGAAGAAGCCGTCGCGATCATGCAGAAATACGACAAAACGGTCCTTCCTGTTGTGGATGAAGAAAATGTGCTTCTTGGAATTGTAACGGTGGATGACGTGCTGGACGTTGCCGAAGAAGAGGCTACGGAGGATTTTCACAAAACGGCCGCAATGGAGCCGCTTCAGCGTACCTATCGCGAAACATCCGTTTTTCAGCTTTTCCGAAAGCGCATCAGCTGGCTGATTATCCTCGTTTTTGTCAGCCTGATGTCATCCGGCGTAATTGCGGCATTCGAAGATACACTCGAAGCCGCGATCGCCCTCGCCTTCTTCATTCCCCTGCTGATCGGTAGCGCCGGAAACGCCGGAGCTCAGGCGGCCACCATTATGGTTCGTGCCATGGCCACCGATGATGTGAAAATCGAAAACTGGCTCAGAACCACCGGAAAGGAAATTCTCGTTGGGATCTCGCTCGGTATTGCCATGGGAATCGCCAGCTATATCCTCGGAATATTTTTTGGGGGATTTACGATCGGTATCATAGTCGGGCTTACAATGGCGGCTATCATCCTTGTGGCAAACATTATCGGAACGCTGCTTCCGTTTATTCTAACCACGTTCGGCCAGGACCCGGCCGTTGCCAGCAGTCCGCTGATCGCAACGATTATGGACGCCTCGGGACTGCTCATTTATTTCGGTATCGCGACTGTATTTCTCGGTGCGATCGGGTGATCGCAATTAAAAAAACCGGTATGGCTGACATCCATTCCCGGACAAATCTTCACATATATCTGAATTCTCATGATTACGATTTCTACTGAATCAATACGGACGCTTATTTTATCTGTGGTGGTGCTTCTGCTGTTCACGGGCTACAACAGCGTTTCCGTGGCTCAAAGCGGTTTATCCGCCGAAAAAATGATGGAACTGCAGCGGCTTGGGAATCCCGTAGCATCCCCTGACGGCAGCCTGATCCTCTTCACTTCAACCAAAATTGACGTCGATAAAAACAGCGGAACCACCCACATTTACATTCAGGGATTTGATGAATCTGAGGCTCGAAAACTGACCGAAGGCGGCTCCCCAATGTGGCGTCCTGATGGAGAAAAAATCGGGTTCATGAAAGGCGGCCAGCTCTGGGAAATGAATACGGATGGCAGCGAACAAACCCGGGTCACCGATTTTGATTATCCGATCAGCTTTGTAAAATACAGCCCGGACGGCGCTCATATTTCATTTATCAAAAACGTTCAGGTCGATCAGACCGCCGCTGATATGTATCCGGAGTATCCTGAGGCAGAAGCGCGGATTTACGATGACCTGCTCTATCGCCACTGGGATACGTGGCACGACGGAACGTATCGCCATCTGCACATCGCGCCCTACGCAAACGGGCAGGTAACCGGAGATCCAGTCAATATCATGGAAGGCGAGCCGTACGACACGCCGCTGAAACCGTTTGGCGGCGCATCACAAATCGCGTGGCATCCATCCGGGCAGATGATCGCCTACACATCCAAAAAAATGGATCGCACCGAAGCCGCGTACAGCACCAACTCTGATATTTACCTGTACGATCTGGAAAGCGGAACCACCAGAAATCTGACTGAGCCAAACCCCGGCTACGATTATTATCCGGAATTCAGCCCTGACGGTAATTTCATGATCTGGAACCGAATGGTAACGCCATCCTACGAATCGGATCGCTACCGCCTGATGAAACTCACGCTGGAAACGGGAAACATTCGCGAACTGAGCGTCGGTTACGACGGCAATATGAATCACGCAAGATGGAATCACGACGGTAGCCGGATCTACATTCTGAGCGGAACCGAGGCCACCGTGCAAATTTTTGAGCTGAACATGCTTGCACGTTCGATGCACCCGCCTGTCCGCCAGATATCCGAAGGTGTTCACGATTTCACCGGATTTGATATCATTCACAGAGACGGGCGCGATCATCTTATCGCCGGAAAAATGTCGATGTCATCGCCGGTAGGATTATACCGCGTAAACGCGTCTGATGGCTCTATTCGCCAGTTTAGTCATCTTAATGATGATGTACTCAGCAAAATCACAATGGGCGAAGTAACCAGCCGCTGGGTAGAGACCACCGACGGTAAAAAGATGAAAGTGTGGGTGATTCTGCCTCCTGATTTTGATCCTGATCAAGAATATCCGGCGCTGCTGTACGCGCAGGGCGGTCCACAGGGAACCGTGAGCCAGTTTTTCTCATACCGCTGGAATTTCCAGGTAATGGCAAACGCAGGCTATGTTGTTGTAGCGCCAAATCGTCGCGGACTCCCCTCCTTTGGTGAAGAGTGGAACCGCCAGATCAGCGGCGACTGGGGCGGACAGGCGATGCAGGATTTACTCAGCGCCATCGACGATGTAAAAACCGAACCTTTTGTAGATGAAGACCGCCTCGGTGCCATCGGTGCAAGTTTCGGTGGGTATTCTGTTTTCTGGCTGGCCGGAAACCACGAAGGCCGGTTCCAAACGTTTATTTCACACGCAGGCGTTTTCCACCTCGAAGCGATGTACGGCACCACCGAAGAGCTGTTTTTCGTTGATTACGACCTCGACGGCGCCTACTGGAATGAGCCCCGTCCCGTCAGCTACGACAAACACTCCCCGCACCTTTACGTGAGAAACTGGGATACGCCCATCCTGATCATCCACGGCGAGCTGGACTACCGCGTTCCGGTAACCGAAAGTTTCCAGGCCTTCACCGTGGCACGCTCGATGGGAATCGACAGCCGCCTGCTGCTATTCCCAAACGAAAATCACTGGATCTTATCCCCGCAAAACAGCCTGCTCTGGCACAGCGAGTTTTACAAGTGGCTGGATGCGTACCTGAAGTAGTTTGTTGATCACGGTTTTATGGAAGCCTCTTTCCTTTTGTGAAGAGGCTTTTTTTATTGCGATGCATTGAAATTCACCTTTTGGTTGCTTACCTTTCAGTTGCTTACCAAATAGTAACTTACTTAATAGTTAAGTCATGAGTTCATCCTCTGCATTTAAATACGGCACAATTGTCAGTTCCCGATACTTTACAAACAGGGAATCAGAGAGCAAGCATTTAAATACTAATTTCAGGAATGGGATTCATACGATCATTATATCTCCCAGAAGATGGGGGAAATCCTCATTAGTCGAAAAGGTTTTAGGGGATTTAGGCAAGCAGGAGAAGAATGTAAAGATCGTGCGGCTTGACCTGTTTTCAGTAAAAAACGAATTAGAGTTTTTAGAGAAATTTGCCAAAGAGGTCATCAAAGCATCTTCTCCAAAATTAGATCATTGGATTGCATATACGAAAGAGTTTCTGCAATCTGTTGTGCCGAGTATCAACCTGGGAGTTGACCCAAATAATGACTTCAAGCTTTCATTTCATTTACCGGACATCGAGAAAAAACCTGATGAAATTCTCAACCTGCCCGAGGTGATAGCACAAAAAAAGAATATTCGTTTTGTGATCTGTATAGACGAGTTTCAGAATATTGCTGAGTTCGATAATGGTGCTCATATGGAAAAAAAGTTACGTGCCTTGTGGCAGCACCACAAAAAAGCAACGTATTGTCTTTATGGAAGCAAAAGACACATGATGAATGAAATATTCAACAATCCTTCAAAACCTTTTTATCGCTTTGGCGACCTGATACCACTCGGAAAAATAAAAACAGAAGATTGGGTAAAGTATATTATTGAGCGCTACAAGGCCACAGGGAAACACATTTCACCAGATATTGCTGCTCTCATCCCAAGATGGATGTCTAACCATTCATGGTACGTGCAACAACTCGCAAACTTTACCTGGCAGCTTTCTCCGGAGCGCTCGGAGTACCACCATGTTTTAACGGCACTCGAAGATGTGATTAACTCTAACGTACCGTTTTTTCAAAAAATAGCAGAAGAGTTAAGCCCAACGCAGCTAAATCTTCTAAAAGCCATTGCAGCAGGAGAAAAGAGCCTGAATAGTAAAGAAACTATGTCACAATACAGTGTTGGAACCAGCGCTATGGTAACAAAAAATAAAAAACTACTTATAGAAAAGGATCTTATTGATCAAACTCCTGACGGATTTGAATTTCTTGACCCTGCATTCAGGCTTTGGTTTCTGAAACAATATTTTAACCGGGATTATGAGTCGGTAATTTCTTTGACTTCTGAAAGTAGTTAGCCCGGGTTATTCGTCCTGATCCCTTGTCATTGAAACGTTTCCTGGTGATTGACTCGGTCTGAAATCGTTAAATTTTCGGTTTGAATCGAAATATTTAGCTAAATTTTTCGGTTTGAATCGAAATTTTCATATTTTTCGTCATGATAAAAAGATATTTACTTGATATTCTTGAGGAAAGACTCAGCGACAAAAAGGTTCTTATCCTGCTTGGTCCACGGCAGGCGGGAAAAACAACGCTCCTGAGAGAGCTTATTCAGGTTAAAAAGCTGAATGCACTTTGGTGGAATGGTGACGAGACCGACATCAGAGAAATGTTGAAAAATCCAACATCAACACAGCTTAGGTCATTAATCGGTACCCACAAAACTGTTGTAATAGATGAGGCGCAGCGAATAGAGAATATCGGGCTGGCAATTAAATTGATTTATGACAACATACCGGAAGTCAAGGTAATAGCAACCGGTTCATCTGCTTTTGAGTTAGCCAACCGCATAAACGAACCTTTGACGGGCCGGAAATGGGAGTACTTTCTTTATCCCATATCGTTCAGTGAAATGGTAAATCATCATGGTCTGCTGGAAGAGCGCAGGCTTCTCGAAAAACGGCTTATTTACGGGTATTATCCTGATGTAGTTACCGGCACCGGCAGAGAACAGGAAACGCTTCATCAACTGGCCGACAGCTACTTATACAAGGATGTTCTAACTTGGGAAAATGTTCAGAAGCCTGAGAAACTTGAAAAGCTGATTCAGGCACTTGCGTTCCAGCTGGGTAATGAAGTGTCGTACCTTGAGCTTTCCCGAATGACCGGAATTGATAAAGAAACGGTGGAGCGGTACATCATGCTGCTTGAACGCGCTTTCGTTGTGTTCCG
>PXAI01000116.1 GCA_003567135.1 Balneolia bacterium
AACCCACCCATCAACGGCTCGTTCGCGGCGCGGATGCTCGTATTCGGGAGCCCGTCAGGGTGCGCCTCTTTAATCAGTTTGATGACGTCCAGTACGATTTCAAGGTGCTTTTCTTTTGAGTTCTGATAGAAACTCTGGGCGGCGTCGCTTAGCTTGGGTTTGCCGTGCAGGGGCTTATCACTTACGCAAAGCAGCGTTGCGTTCGGTACGCGATACCGGAAACCGTTCGTGGCCACCGTGGCCGATTCCATATCAATACCGATACTCCGGCTGATGTGAATTTCCTCCACCGACCGCTTTTTGGCAAATTCCCAGTTGCGGTTGGCCGTGGTGTAGACCGTGCCAACCCGGTATTTCATATTGTAACGATCCAGAACTGTCTTGAGCAGGATGTTCAGCGTGTAGTTTGGGATAATCGGTACGCTGAGGGGCAGGAGATCGTCCAGCACCTTGTCAGCGCGCATGTAGCCGGATGCCAGCACAAAATCGCCGATTTCCTGGTGGTTTCGGAGTCCGCCGCAATGGCCAACCATAATCATGCAGTCGGGGCGCAGAACGCCGATGTGATCCGTACAAGTTTTTGCGTTGGAGGGCCCCACGCCGATATTCACGAGCGTAACGCCGAGGTTGTTTTCCAGTTTATGGTGATACGCCGGCATCTGAACGCCTTCCCGCGCGGGTTTTACGCAATCCGGGAATTTTTCGAGGAAGACATCCACGTGCATGTCGTAGTTTGTGAACAGGATGAACCGCTGGAAATCTTCGGACGGCGTACCGGTATAGTGCTCAAGCCGGTTCAGGCTGATGTCGATCCGCTCGGCCTTAAAGAGGAAAAGTTTTTTCTGGGTGAAATCCCAAACGTCTTCATCCAGCGCGTCGAGCAGGTTTGGATCGTTGAGCGGCACTTTTTCGCGGGACCGGATGATCTCAATCCGGGCGCCTTTTTTAATCAGGTTATTCAGTTCGCGGCTCAGGTACCAGCGGTATACGCGCGGTTTGGCAAACTCGCCGTCGATATCAGGATTGTGCTCCGACCAGCTGCGGTGCACGATCAGCTTCGGATAGTATCCATCTTCATATACCTGCTCCATAAAATCGCAGGCTTCGTTTACATGTTTAATGACTTCTTCTTCGGTGAGTGAACCGGATTTTTGAAACTCGTAGTATTCTTTCATATAGTGTCTGATGTTCTTTCTTTAAATATGCGGTAAAAATAGGGAAAAGATCCCGCTTACAGTCGCCCCGCTAATTATGTTTTTATGAAACTGAGGAAATTTGATATAAAGAAAGTAAGTTATGGCTTTAACCCGAATTATTCACGAAGTGATAAAATATCCGATCTACGCAATTGATTAGTAAAAAAATCTTGAGAATAATCCGGGTTAAGGAAAGTGAATTGAAGTGTGATTTTAATATAAATAGTTAATCGGCGCATGGAAAAAAATCACAAAACCGAAGGGATAAAACCCTGGAGTATAAAAAAGGAGTCTCTGGATCACAGTACGCGCGTTTTTGACGTTACGTCGCGAATTGCGGTGTCTGCTGATGGAGATAATTCGGGCGAATTCGTGGTGCTCAAACTGCCCGACTGGGTAAACGTTATTGCCGTCACGCCGGATAATCACGTGATTTTGGTTGAGCAGTACCGGCATGGCATGAACACCATTACGCTTGAAATCCCCGGGGGTGTTATCGAAAAACATCACTCCGAGCCTGTGGAGGCCGCGCGCAGCGAACTGACCGAAGAGACGGGCTATACCGCGGAAAAGTGGACGTATCTCGGCGGTGTGGCCGTGAATCCGGCGATCATGAATAACCGGTGCCATCTTTTTTTAGCAGAAAACTGCACGCTTACGCATCCGCAGGATCTGGATCAGCATGAGGATATCCGGGTTCATTTGCGCAGCATGGATGATTTTCTGGAAGCCGTGCGCACCGGAGAGATTGATCACTCTTTGGTGACGGCGGCGGTTTCAATGTATTTGCTGCACCAAAGAGCCTCCGGATAAATCACAAAACGGGTTCATGTGGGATGGTTTGGATAGACATTCAATAAATTTGTTGTCCGGCACCCGTTGATATTTGCAATTAGTTTGAAAAACTCCTACCTTTATATAACCAATTAGTCATATAGTTAAATCAATCTCATTCAAATTACACAATCAACTATGGAATTTTTAACCCAACCCTGGCCCTGGTATGTTGCAGGGCCGATTATTGGCCTTTTTGTTCCGCTGCTCTACTGGGCGGGCAACAAGCCTATGGGAATTTCATCCAGCCTGCGCCATACCTGCGCGGCATGCGTTCCGGCAAACATCCCGTTCTTTAAATACGACTGGAAAGCTCAGGGCGGGTGGAACATGCTTTTTGTTCTTGGCGTAACCATCGGCGGATTCATCGGCGGATACCTTTTCGCCAATCCCGATCCGATCGCGCTTTCAGAAAGTACCGTTCAGGATCTGACGGCACTCGGGATAACATCCTTCGAAGGATTCATCCCCAAAGATCTCTTTTCATTTGATATGATTCTGACTCCCGTCGGATTTATCGTGATGGTTCTTGGCGGATTTCTTGTTGGGTTCGGCGCCCGATACGCAGGAGGATGTACCTCGGGGCACGCGATTTCCGGAATTTCCGCGCTTCAGACCGCATCCATCATGGCTACCATCGGATTTTTTGCCGGCGGCCTGATCATGACACATCTCATTTTCCCACTTATATTCTAAATCAGGAGAAGTATCATGAACGCAATTAAATATATTTTACTCGGTACCGGATTCGGATTCGTACTGACCAAAGCGGAGGTTATCTCCTGGTTCAGAATTCAGGAAATGTTTCGCTTTCAGGATTTTCACATGTTCGGGATAATCGGCGTGGCCATTGTGGTCGGCATTATCTCCGTGCAAATTATCAAACGTTTTGAACTTAAGGCGGCGGATGGCGAGAAGATCAACATCCCCGACAAAGACCCCACGCAGGTTAAGCGCTATATGATTGGCGGCTTACTGTTTGGATTCGGCTGGGCGCTTACAGGCGCCTGCCCCGGCCCGCTCTTTGCCCTCATCGGCAGCGGACTCTTCATCATAATTGTACCGCTTATAGCGGCGCTTGCCGGAACCTGGGTCTACGGACTTTTACAACAAAAACTACCACACTAATCGAAATAATTATGTTTTTCAGACAAATATTTGAACCCAAATTGGCACAGTACGCCTATCTGATAGGCTGCCAGAAAACAGGTGAAGCTATTGTAATCGACCCCATGCGGGATATCGACCAGTACATCAAAATGGCTGAGGCTGAAAAAATGCAGATCGTTGCAGCAGCTGATACGCACATCCATGCTGACTACATCTCCGGCCTGCGTGAATTCGCCGAGCGTGGCGTAAAAGTCTACGCTTCCGATGAAGGCGACGCCGACTGGAAGTATGAGTGGCTCATCAACGGAAACTACGATCATGTTCTTTTGAAGGATAATGACACGTTCTCTGTGGGCAACATCGACTTCAAGGCGATTCACACGCCGGGCCACACGCCTGAGCACATCGTATACGCCGTAACCGACAGAGGCGGCGGTGCAAGCGAGCCGATGGGCCTCGCTACAGGTGATTTCATCTTTGTAGGCGACGTCGGCCGTCCGGATCTTCTGGAATCAGCAGCCGGTATGCAGGATGTCATGAAGCCATCCGCAAAACTGCTTTATCAGTCTATCGAGAAATTCCGTGATATGCCGGAATATCTCCAGATCTGGCCGGGACACGGCGCGGGATCTGCCTGCGGAAAAGCACTTGGTGCCGTTCCTGAAAGTACGCTGGGTTACGAAATGCGTTTCAACGCGTCGCTTCGCGCGGCATCCTCAGAAGAAGAGTTCGTTAACTTTATTCTGGAAGGACAGCCTGAGCCGCCGCTTTACTTCG
This sequence comes from Balneolia bacterium, assembly GCA_003567135.1. Classification (GTDB taxonomy): domain Bacteria; phylum Bacteroidota; class Rhodothermia; order Balneolales; family Cyclonatronaceae; genus PXAI01. The sequence goes on from PXAI01000116.1 coordinate 3,918, forward strand.
CGAATATGAAAAAAGCGAACAAAGTTGGCCCGAGAGTTCTCGGCGGTGTTCCAAAGCCGGCGAAAGTTGGCGTGAACAAAATTAAGGAAGTGATGAATGATGATAACGTGGTTGTTCTTGATACCCGCGATTATCCCGCTTTCATGCGCAAGCACATTCCGGGATCAATCCTGGCGCCGTTCAACAAGCAGTTCAATACGGTGGCCGGAAGCTTCGTGGAAGAAGACAAGCAGATTTATCTGATCATCGATGAAGCACATCTTCATGAAGCCGTTACCGACCTGATTAACGTCGGGCTGGATCATGTTAAAGGATATGCCGGAACCGAAGTGATCGATATGTACGAAACTTCAGGCGAAGAACTGGCGAGCATCAAAACCGTACAGTTTGGCGAAGCCGGCGATCTGATGACCGACGACAGCTACAACGTGCTGGACGTTCGCAAGGCTACCGAATACAACGAAGGAAACGTACCCGGAGCGCAAAACATCGCCCACACAAGGCTGATGTCGCGTCTGGATGAAGTTTCTGGCGAAAAGCCCCTTCTGGTTCACTGCCAGGCCGGCGGACGCTCTGCTGTGGCCGCAGCCATGCTGAAGGCCAAAGGCTACGATGTAGTATTCGTGGACGGATCCTTCAACGACTGGAAAGAAAAAGCCGAAGCAGCCGGCTGATCAGAACCGATAAATGGGTATGGATGTGATTGACAAATCGCAAAAAATATCAAAATACATACCCGCTGCAGACTGGCTGAAAACCTACAGTACAAAAGACCTGCAAGGAGATTTCTTTGCAGGTCTTACTGTTGGAGTGATGCTGATTCCGCAGGGGATGGCCTACGCGATGCTGGCAGGGTTGCCGCCGGTTTACGGGCTCTACGCCTCGCTCGTTCCCCTGATCGTCTACGCTTTTCTGGGCACGTCGCGCCAGCTCGGAATGGGGCCGGTAGCCATGATCTCCCTGATGATTTTTGCCGGGGTTAGCACCGTGGCCGAACCGGGTTCGGATGAATACATCTCCCTGGTGATAACGCTGGCGCTTCTGACCGGCGTCATCCAGCTGCTGATGGGCTTGCTGCGCCTTGGATTTTTGGTTAACCTGCTGGCGCATCCGGTAATTGCCGGGTTCACTTCGGCCGCTGCGATTATAATCGGGCTGAGCCAGTTGCAGCATCTGCTCGGTGTTTCCATTCCGCCCGCAAATCAGGTTCATCTGATTTTATCCGGGGTGATTTCTGAATGGCACCACATTCATCTTCCGACGCTGGTCATCGGCGTAATCAGCATTGCGCTGATCATATCGGCGAAGAAAATCCACAGGATGCTGCCCGGGCCGATTCTGGCCGTCGTAATCATGAGTCTCGTTGTCTGGTTTACCGGGTTAAATGAGGATGGTGTCCGAATTCTTGGAAGCGTACCCGAAGGACTTCCGGCAATTGTACTGCCTTTTGGAAATACGGAGCAGATAATGATGCTTCTTCCGCTCGCGGCCGCTATCGCGCTGGTCAGTTTTATTGAGTCGTTCGCGGTAGCCAAAGCGATCCAGATGAAGCACAAAAATTACCAGCTGGATGCGGATCAGGAGCTTCGCGCGCTTGGGGCGGCCAATATCGCAGGATCATTCCTGCAGTCGTTTACCGTAACCGGGGGATTTTCCAGAACCGCCGTAAACGATCAGTCCGGCGGGAAAACCGGCGTATCGCTTTTGATCAGCGCTCTTTTAGTTGGGCTAACGCTTCTCTTTTTTACGCCGCTGTTTTACTATCTGCCCGGTGCCGTTCTGGCGGCGATCATCATGGCCGCAGTTTACAAACTGATTGATTTAAACGAGGCGTTTCATCTCTGGAAACTCAAACGCGCCGACTTTCTGATGTTCACCGCAACGTTTCTGGTCACGCTGTTTATTGGCATCATCGAAGGCATCGCGGCCGGTGTCGTGATTTCCGTCATTGTGGTGATGTACCGCGTTTCCTATCCCCATGCGGCTGTCCTTGGCCGTTTACCCGGCACGCATATTTTTCGCAACGTCACGCGATATCCGGATGCCGAGCGTTTCCCGAATACGCTGATTATCCGCTACGATTCACCGTTGTTTTTCGCCAACAGTCAGCATTTTCGCGATCTTATCACGGGAAAGGTTAATTTAATGGAGGATAAGCCGGAAAACCTGCTGCTCGATTTCAGCGGAATAACCGAAGTGGACTCTTCAGCGCTCGGCGTAATTGAGGAAATTAGCGCAGAAATGGAGGAAAAGAACATCCGCCTGATTCTCTGTGCCGTAAAAGGGCCCGTAAGAGATATGCTCCATAAATCGGAAGTTCTGGAAAAAAGAATTCCGGATCAGAACTGGTTTATGGATGTGGATGAAGCCTGTTTAAAACTTGAACTTTCGAACTCAACAACATGAAAATCATACTGAAACTTTCCGCACTGACCATACTGATTGTAGCCGGATACCTCATCTTTTTCAATCAGCCGGAAAGAGTTGATCCATCTGATATTCCGGCGGTAATTGCCGCCAACCCGATGTCCGACTGGGATGGCAATCCGGTCAGCCCGGATGATTTTCGCGGAAAGGTCGTGCTTCTCGATTTCTGGGAAACGTGGTGTCCGCCCTGCATGGCCTACATGCCGGTGCTGCACCAGCTGCG
>PXAI01000387.1 GCA_003567135.1 Balneolia bacterium
CCACGTTATTACCAATTGCCTGACCGCCAACTACGATGTTTCTGAGGGCGTCGTCACTGGTAGAGCTAAGGCCTTCGGCTCTGGAGTAGGTTACAGAAAATTGTCCCTGTGCCCAGTCGCGATAGCGTTTGAAGTAGGTGATTTCGAAACCACGTACCCGGGCGTAATCACCATTAATACGGTAAGAGCGCTCGGTATCACGGCCGGTTGCATCCTGAATCCGGATTCTCTGGGATGTAATGAAGTCGTATTTATCACGCCAGAAAGCGGTAACGTTAAGCGCATCGTTGGATGTAAGCTGATTACGCATCCCAATTTCGTAAGAAATATCTACCTCAGGATTCAGGTTCGGGTTACCAAGGTTAGCCAGGAATGAACGATCCTGATAAAACGGATCGAGACCGGCGTAGATGAATCTCGGGTGAGGTACCCGGCTCATGTGCTGGTAATTGAAAAAGAGAACCTGGTTTTCGCGAACCGGGAAACTTACGCCAAGTCTTGGCAGAAGCCTGAATTTGTAGCGCAGGCCAAGAATTTCAGTCGTGCTGTCCAGATAATCCTGACGGATGTTATCCGGGATTGGCGCCAGCGGGTCTTCAACAAAATTATCTACATATTTACCGGGAGCCCAGTACTCAAAACGGGCGCCGATGTTTGCAATCAAACCCTGGTATCTGATCTGATGCGTTGCCCAGAGTGCACCACGCTGCGGCTTAACGCGCCAGATATCGGAGGTATCACCAAGGCGGAAACTTTCGGTAAATTCGCCATCGCCAATTTCGATCGGAGCACCGATCCACGGACGCGTGATATCAATCCACTGATAATCCTGAAACTTCATCTCAAGTCCGGTAACCAGTCTGTGGCTGCGGTCTAAGAAGTGACGCGTGTGCGTTCCGCGGATGGTAATTTCCTCCGCAAAGTGATCGTGCCAGAGCGTGGCGAGACCACCGTTGTTAGCAAATCCGGGACCTGGAAGTACATACTGGAATCCATCCGTTCCGGGGAAAAGGTTCACCGGAGGCGTAACAATACTTTCAGGATCAAACTCTCCGTCGATCTGCTCAGGACGCCAGTTCATACCATTTACGTCGGTACGAAGCCTGGTAAACAGGCGGCTGACCTGTATATCATAAAACGCTTTGTTGCTGTAGGTGTGTGTCCACTTTACGTAGCTGAGATTACTGTCGTGTGTGTACACGTTGGCATTATCCAGATTTTGCTCGAAAAAGAACTGATATCCCGGACGAACAGAAACGTCGGCTCCGGTAATCTGAAGCATCCGCGTGTTCTGGTTCACAGTAATTGAACGATTGTACGCCGCTTCAAGCCTCATAGTGGGCTTTATACGGTAGGTCAGTTTGAACATCCCGCTCCAGCGGCTGTCCTGTCTCGGTGACCAGAATTCAGTGTCGTAAAGCGATGTTCTGATCTGATCGGCGGTTGTTCCGTAAAACTCATCCGTGAGGAAAACCTGGCCTGAGAAAAAGAACTTGAGGTTATCCACGATCTGGGTCGGGCCGCCGAAGGTGAGTTCGTAAACATCGGTATTGAAGTTGCTTGAACGGCTGCTCGGGCCAAAGAAGTTATCCCTTTTGTGAGTAAACGTACCCCGGTAATTTTCGCCGCCTTCCTGAGTACGAACAGAAATAACGCCTGAGGTCACATCCCCGAATTCGGCATCCACACCGCCGGTAATAACCTCTACATTACTGAACGCGTTGGCACCAAGATCGATACCAAAACCTGTACCGGCCAGCGGATCCTGCGCGGAAACACCATCAATAACAAAACCGGTTTCGTATGAACGGCCACCGCGGATAAATACACCTGAAGGATCGCGGATTACACCGGCCTGCTGGCCAACGATTTCATCCACACGTCTTACAGGCGCTGCCGCGATCTGATCCCGGCCGACATTTGTGGATGAAGATGATCTTTCAATATCAAAAATCGGGGCTGTACCAATCACCACGACCTCATCTCCTACAGAAAGCGGAACTTCGCCAAGTTCGATGTTCAGCTCGGTTGTTTCGCCTGCACGAACCACAACTTCGGTAATAAGCTGGCGCTCATAGCCAATATAACTCACTTCAAGAGTGTATTCCCCCGGGCGGATTCCGCGGATCGTGTAATTTCCGTCGATGTCTGTTGCTGCACCAAACGTAGTTCCTCTGATGATCACGTTCACGCCAATGAGGCTTTCACGCGTATCCCTGTCAAGGACTTGCCCGCTAATATTTCCGCGGTTATCATCCTGCGCCTGCAGAATTGTAAAGGGAAATAAGATCAGTAGTATCAGGATTAAAACGGTACCGGTTTTTCTCATATCAGGTAACTTGTATTTATGAATCAGGCGTCGGTTGCCTTCATATCAAACTGTCAAATTAATTCGATGAAAACCCAAGTTCATCAAGGACCATCTGCGCCAGGAAATCCGCGAGATTCTGATTGTTTTCAAAATCGCGCATATCCAGTGCAAAGTATATCATATTATCGTCGGCGCTTCGTGCAGCCACGATACTGTTCCCGTCGAAGGGAGCTGAACCCCCTGTAAGCAGGCTTAATCTGAAGGTAGCCTGGTAGAGCGGCTGAGCGCCCGGCGCTACCTGTATCGGAGGCCTGTTTTGCAGGTTACTTGCCAGCTGCAGCTCAGGACCGCTGAAGCCTCCGACCGGAAGCACGGGTTCGTTCCGTACAACAATAAAGTTGTTCGCCTCGGTTGGCCTTGGCGTCATTCTTGTTACAGGAAGAAAGTTGAACACGCCTTCATCGGGAGTCAGGAATTTGGAAGGGATGTTCAGGAACATCTTCCCTCCGTTTTCAAAAAACTGTTCGGTAATCTCAAGGGCGTATACAATGTTGCGGTCAAGGTCATTGGAAACCCAGTAGATGTAATCCCAGTACGCGAGCGTCTGGTTTACGGTCGGGGTGGTTACGCTTGGGAAAGCCTGCGTAAACGGAACCTTGAATCCGCCGGCAACAACGCCATCGGAGATATCGATGTAATCATATTCAGTAATCCCGGCATTTGCCAGGAGATTCTGATGAAGAGTAGCAGCGGCTTCCGTGTTTGTACTGTAATCATTCAGGAATAAAATGCGGGATGTCTGGCGCTTCAGGTGCCAGGTAATTTCATCTACTTCACTGCGGGCATCGGCCTGATCCACCGCGCGGAGATAAAATGTGTTATCGCTGTCGAGCTGAACATTATCCAGTAAAACATCTGTTGCCTGGAAGGTCTGCCCGGTATGTACCCTGAACTGCGGGTTCGTATCCCCGTTTTCAAGCACAAGGTTGATAAAATTGACGCCTATCGGAAGTACCTTCCATGCGTCAGCTGCGGTAGTATCATTCAGGGCAATTTCAATATCGCGGAGATTTTCCTCGCCATCCGCATCGCTGATTGACCAGCCGAAGTTGGCAATATTATAGGTCGTATCGGATACGGAAACGTTACGGTCGAATGTGGCAACCGGCGGGGTGTTAACAATCTGAAAAACTACGGATGCGGGTTCGGCTGAGGCAAGACCCTCATTGTCGATGGCACGAACAAAAAACTCAACATCACCGGTTTGTTCGCCGGGTTCGATTGGTAAAACGAAAACGCTGTCGGTTCGGGTAGTGAATGTCCAGCCGGACGGATCATCAATGGCGAATTCATAGCCTACAACATAACCGTCGGGGTCGCTTCCCCACCACCGGATATGAACCTGGCTTGAAAGCCTGTTTTCACTTCTGTCAACGCTTTCAACGGATAAAAAAACTAATGGGGGCTGATTTTCATTGAGATCGCCCTGCACACCAGTATCACAGGATGTGAGAAAGAAAAAGCCGGATAGAAAAAGTACGAGTATTAGCGCGCGATACAGCATAAGTGCCTGAATCTGATAACGGTAAAAAATAATCTGCCGGAGGCACTGTCGCCTCCGGCAGATGTAAATGGACTTGGTTTACTTAACAAGCATCATCTTGTTGGTCCGCACTGTATTGCCTGCTTCGAGGCGATACAGATACATACCGGATGAGAGCCTTGATGCATCGAAATGCACGGTATGGTAACCGGCCTGACGCACCTCATTAACCAGAGTAGCTACACGCTGACCCAGGATATTGAACACTTCGAGGCGAACCTGAGTCTGCTCAGGAAGGCCGAACTGGATGTTCGTAGTTGGGTTGAACGGGTTAGGATAGTTCTGGCTGAGCTCAACTCTGCGTGGCAGATCTGTATTATCATCCAGATTTGAAGCCACATCACGGCCGATAATAATCAGACGGGATACCGGCTCAAAGAACGGAGCCACGCCCTGCGGGTTAGAGAAAAGGCTAACCTGAACTGAATCGGTATCATCATAGGCGAATACGGTCCATCTCAGGCGGATAGCATCCGGGTTACCTGCTTCCGTGAGAAGAGCATCAAGCGCTTCGTATGGAAGGGTTACCTGCGTTGCCTCACCACCTTCATCGGCATCAAAAACTGCAACAGGATCTGAGAATGAATCATCTGTTTCAGCGAACGCGAGCCACTTGTAGGTCACGTCGTTGCCATCGTATGAGAACGTGCCATCCCATGTAGCCACAAGATCAACCGCATTTGGATCACTTGGGTCGGTTGGGATATCAACCGCGAGGCCCGGATTCGGATCACCGAGAGAGAACTCACGTGACGGGAATGTCCAGTCGTCACCAATAAGGTCGAACATGCCTCTTGGAATCAGCTTCTGGTTGCTGAACGAGAAGTGTACAACACCGGTAACTGAATCCATCATGTTACCAACTTTCACATTTCTGTTGAGATCAACAGGAAGTGTGAAGCGGTCATCACCGGCAGCAAGATTTGCGTTCAGGTCGTCGTTGATACGAAAACCGTTGCCGGGTGCAGGAAATCCGTCATCACCTTCAGAACCGATCTCCCACTCACCGAAGTCAGACGGGCTGTCAGCCTGGTCGTTGATGATCATCACGTTTTCGAGGCGTACAATCATTCCTTCCCACTCTTTGGTAGGTGCGGAAAGCTGCTGGGTGGTTACAACCGGAATAAGCGCTTCGTAATCCGCATTTGAGCTAACGACGTTAAACTCATACTCAGTAAGGAAGTTTACACCAAAATCCTGGGCAACTTCACCCTGAGTGATCTGGATGACATCACCTCTGCTGAGCGCACGGCTTGCGTCGGTTCCGCGAAGGAAAATACCGCTCCACTCTTCGTTGGAGTCGTGTACGATAATCATTTTATCATCCACATCGGCAACTACGGTAGCTTCGATATCCATCGGAAGCATGCCAAGTCCCTGAATCGGGCTCGGGCCGCGAGTTCCGTCAGCTGTTCTCTGGATAGTTCTGATACTGCTTACCGTACCGCCTTCCAGAACGAGGAATGATTCGGTTCCTGAAGCCGGGAAGCTGAGCGTAATACCGGTATTTGACAGGGCATCGATGCTGAAGTTTACAACATCGGTGTCCTCAAATCCGGGGAATGAGTATGTATAGGTATCGCCGGCAGCATCCATAGGTTCAGATACTACATCGCCACCGTTAACGCTGTAATTAACTGTTACGGAAGCAATTTCAATTCCTTCACCCTGTGGGACTACATCCAGGCCGATTTCAACGTTTTCGCCCGGCTCAGGAATTGAGTTTGAAATAGAGAAGTTCTCAAGTGAGAAAAGGAAACCGAGATCCTCAAGGTCAACCGGCCATCCGTCGGGCTCAAGACGCACTTCATTACCTTCATCGTCAATAATCCAGAGTACACCATCATCCCAGGGTACAATGTGGAATGAGTAACGGCCGTCGGCAACGCGCTCATCAAAGTTATCCAGAACCATAAAGCCCTGAACGTTGGCGAGTGTACCGGAAGCCGGAGCTACGAAACGTCCGTCTTCAGGACGACGGTAGTTGTAACCGGTACGGTATGTGGTGCGGTCGTTACGGTAACGAAGCGAGATATCGCGGTTAAACAGAAGCATACCGCCTTCGTTGAGGCTCCACTGCGGACGCCCGTTCGGCGGATCCTGCGAAATGGTAACGAATACGGCATTTTCCAGACGCACGAACTGAGCGTGGTAGTCTGAATAATTTTCCATGTTGGTCGCATAGCTGTCGCCGATCTGTACGTTCAGGTCAGCAGCAGTTACGGTCATAGGCTCCAGAAGCGGGTCGTAACGCTCGAGAAGGCCGTCTGCTTCGAGATCGAAGGTAATATCGTTAACGGCAGTTGGAGAAAACTGAGCAACTGCGTTAAAGAACGTCAGCTGGCCGGTTACTTCAATTACGTTACCGTAGGTACTGTTTTCAAGAAGGGTCACATCAGATGATACGATCTGCATTGCCATTCCTTCACGGCCCATTTCCACGGCGTTGGTATCAACTACAAAAACGTGAATACGCCCAATAGAGTCGTTCCCTTCGTTATAGGATGCAAGACCGGAGTTTCTTGGATATCCAACTACTCTGGCAACAAAACGAACATCCTCGCCAACGAGCGGATGGTCTGGCAGACCTTCTTCCGTAGCAGGCATCTGTTCATAGGTGTTCAGATCACGAA
>PXAI01000185.1 GCA_003567135.1 Balneolia bacterium
CCGTGACAGTTGGGATGGATCGTCATCCACTTCGCATTGATTAACTGTGATAGAGTCAAAAATTAATAGAAGAGTAAGTGATTGCTTATTAACACTCTTGTATAATTATTAACCGAAAAAAAGGTCTTGGTACATCATTTTAGGCAAATAAGTCGCAAGGTTTCATAACTGTTATTTTGAAGCCGTAATTAAATGAGCCGGCATCGGAAATTCCAGGCTACCGTCTGATGAGATGTATTCTTGCAAGGTCGATTCAATCTGCCGGACAACTTCGTCGATTTGCTGATCCGTAAGTTCAATTCCGGCCAGTGGAAACCATCCTTTCACATCGGCAAGCACCATCGTACGGACATCGGGAAAACGGGCTTTGCCACTGTGAGTGGTTACTTCGGCTGAGGTTAATACGCTTTCAGCGCACAATGATTTCAATTCGCCGGTGTCACCGAGCGAAAAGGGAGCCCTGAGCGCCTGTGCCACCTCTTCGCCGGCGGTGTTGGCGAAGGCTTGGGTCATGGCATGGTATCCGGGGTTGTTGTCAAGCGAGTCGAATACCGACACAACCATCCAGCCGCCGGGAGCCAGAACACGTTCCATCTCCTGAAGGGCGGCTTTTTTATCCTGGAAAAACATCATCCCAAACTGGCTAACTACGACATCAAAAGAGTCATCCTCATATGGGAGTTCTTCTGCCAAACCTTCCTGCCAGTTAATGGCCGGAGCTTTACTTTCAGCCACGGAGAGCATGCCGGGATTGGGATCCAAACCGGTGATATACACACCATTCCCGCCGTTGCGCTTCAGGGCGTTGCGGGCAACAATACCGGTTCCGCACGCAACATCCAGGATACGATCTCCCGGCTTTACACCGGCTTCATCCAGCAAGCGCTGTGATGAACTTACAAACAGTGCGGGAACCATCAGATTTTCGTAATGGGTTGCGGTTTCTTTGAGTTTATCAAAGCTTAAGTTTTGCATGTTTATGATATTAAAGTTTTTGGGTTTAGCGTTATTTACAGAGTAAGAGACCTGGGAGGTCTGCACCCTTATAGGGGGAGGATAAAAATCTGAATAATTAACGGTTCGGATATCGAATCATCGGGAAAAGAGGGGGTGCACCATCAACCCGAATCACATCAACGATTTCAAATCCGAAACGCTCGTAAAGCGGTGTATTAACCGGATTCGTATTCTCCAGATAGGCGATTTCTCCCCGGCGGTCGATCTCATCAAGCGTATGCTGCAATAGCTGTGATCCATACCCCGATCCCTGCTTTGCCGGATCCACCCCGATCAATGGTAGGTGCCAGTGCGGTTCATCGGGCTGGTGGTACTCCATCTGACCAAGAACTTCCATGACAATCGGACGTTTTGAGGCGGGTGCTTTGTCTTCAATAAGGGCCAGCAGGCTCTCCTCATCGGCATGCACCCCCGGGGGCAGCCACAGCGCAACGCCTGAAAAATCCCGCGTGTAAAAAGCGGTTTTACTTGAAAACGCATTGCCTCCAAATGCTTCGAAAAACTTCGGACCGTAAGCCAGATATTCATCGGCTTCAGGCCAGAGCCACCGCAGCTGCGGGTCAGCAGAAAATGCCAATACGATGGTGTTGAGAGCCGGTGCGTTATCATCAGCGACGGCTTTGAATACATCGGATTTAACTTCCGGTTGTTTGATTTGAGTCTTCTTCATAGTGCTGTTTTTCTGTGTTGAAATTTCCTGTTTTGCCTGCAATCACTTCAGTATCAGTATAACAGCATCGTTTAGGCATGTCATGAGTGCAAGCACGTATTTTTTACACGCAGATAAGAAATTGGGGTGAAGATCATGAATGCAAAGCACCTCCCAAACTGGTTGAAGCGGATCCGGACTCCGTCCTGACAGCGGTCGGGAGCGGGACAGAGAGTGATGGAATTGAAACCATTATGACTAAACCGAACCTTGCTTGAAGCCCGCCTCACAGAGATTTGGATCCACCGGAGGGTGGATCCAATACGAATAGCCCCGACACACATGTCGGGGTAGAAGAGTCAAACCAAAAGAGAACCCCGAATGGGGTTCAATAAAGTAATGCCCGCGGCAAAACGTCAGTGCAATTTCATAACAAATATTTTGCTTTATAAGGAATCCCATGCTCTTCCAACAATGCTTTTAACTCCTCCGGCCAGCTTATGTGTTTGTGATGTTCTACCTGATTTTTAATATATCGGATCAACCGGTCTTTGTCGTTGATGTGATGGGTGAAGGCTCCATATCCTTCCTGCCAGCCCTTAAAGGCCGGGAATAAATTTTCCTTTTTAATAAATGAATTGCTTGCCAATTTTATGTCTTTTACCAGTGAAGACAGAGCAACTGTAGGATGGATATGAGTCAAAATATGTATGTGATCTTCCACACCATTGATGCGATACAGATGGCATTTGTTATTGTTTAACACTCCCCAAATATATTTGAACAATGTCACTCGCTGATTCTTTTCCAGGCAAGGGATCCTGTATTTGGTTCCAAAGACAATGTGGTAGTGAATTTGAAGGTAGGTACTCATAATTTGGATTATTTTGATTTCATTCAGAGGAATCCCTGCCAGACCAGGGGTTGTATTCGGGATGGGTTATTGTAGTGCTTCTACTTATATGAACCGGAAAGCTCAAATTCCTTACAGAATTAAACCCTATTCGGGGTTCATTTTTTATGTATTCATTCAAAAGAGTCGAACACGTTTGATTTGACCCCATTCGGGGTCGCCGTGGATTGGCTCTATTCGACCCCCGACAGGCATGTCGGGGCTAATCATTTTGATCCACCTTCCGGTGGATCGATGTGTTGAAATGTATCCCTTAACAATTTTACAAGTACTCTGATCACATTCTGCTTTTAGCAAAATCCTTCTATTCCACCACGAAGTCACGAGGGCACGAAGTATTCACGAAGTTCTTATTCTCATTTTATACGGCTTCGTGTACCTTTGTGTCCTCGTGACTTCGTGGCTGTCCCTGCCTGCTCCAAGACTTCGGTAACCCTGCGGGGAAAAATATACATGGGCAAAGATTAGTATTTGAGAATGACTGGCCTCACTCTCCCTTAACCAACCCGTTCCGGTGTGCAAACGCGGTGGCTTTTGATCGGGCCGATTTTCCGGAGATGCCCAGCTTTCCGTAGATGTTGGAAATGTGCCGCTCCACGGTTCGTTTACTGATATAGTGGGCAGAGGCGATGTCAGAGTTGCTTTTTCCCCTGGCAATTTCACACAAAATTTCCTTTTCCCTGGCTGTAAATGCATCCGGTGATGATGAATCTGCATGTTCTTCACTCAAAGAGGTAATCTTTTTGAGGATGGTTTTTGCCCGATCCAGTTCCGGTTTTGCCTGCAGTTCTTCGAAAGTCTTAATAGCAGAATGGATCTCTTTCAGTGCCGGCTCTTTCCGTCCGAGGCAATGAAGTGCTTCAACCATTCCGCACCGGGATCGGGCCGTTTGAAAAGGATTCTCGTTTCTGTCAAACAACTCAACTGATTGTTCGAATCGTTCGCAGGCTTGCAGGTACTCTTTTTTTGCAAGATGTACCCTTCCGTTGGTGTAATGGGCAAATGCAAGGAGAGACTCTGTCCCGGCCATGTCAGCAATTTTTTGTAATCGTGCGTAAGCATCTGCAGCCTCTTCAAAGTTATGAAGTGCAATTTGAGCCAGTGTCAGGATTCCCAGCCCTTTCGGCATCATTAGCCGGCATTTTTCAGGGATATTCCGGAGATATCGTTCTGCAAGATTTACCGCTGTAACCGGTTCGTCCCGGTCGTAAGCAAGGGCTGCTCTTTCCAGAAGCACAAGATTTGCCCCCAGCATTCGGAACGGCTTTTCGTCGGCTCTGTTCAACAGCTCATCCGCCCGATCATAATCGCCGCGGAGGCGGCAGATGCCTGCGAGTTTCACCAGGCCTTCGGCGGCATGGGCGGGACGTGATTCAATCAGGTTGTTCGATGCTTTCATCAGAAGGGTTTCCGCCTCATCCCAGTCTCCGTTCCAGGTCAGCACGCCGGCGTAGTGAATCTGGCAGAATGAAAACATCAGCGGGAAGGTACCATCACCCGTTCGGTCTTTTACATGAAAACACCACTGCACAGCCCGGCTGTAATCGCGGACCCACTCACACGCTGCTATCAGGTAACAGCAAACATTGATGCTGGTTTCGAGATCTGAGATTTCTCCGGTCATAGCGGCTGTTGTCGCTTCGTCAAGCAGGGGCATGCCTTCATCAACCTTCCCTTCAAAAACCAGGGCGAGTCCCTGCAAGGCGATGCTCATCATCTGCAGGTCAAAATCCTGAATCTGTTGAGCGATTTTGGCAGCTTCCTTGCCAAGCCGCAGGGCTTTGGCGGGATCATGTTCAGCTTCTATGGCCACATTTCCGTCCCAGGCTTTAAGCCAGCCGTGCTCCGGAACAGTATCCAGGTTCTTTAACAGCCTGTGCGCACGCCGGCTCCAGCCGTTCGAAAGCGCATACTCTCCCCGGAAAGAGAAATAATCGTAAGCAACGCTGATCGCCACTCGGGCAGCCCCTCTTGCATTCCCCTGCCCGCGGTAGAGCTGAAACGCCTTTTCCCTGGATTTAAATGTGGTATCGGCATCATCAAGCCACCAGGCGGCAAGGCCCAGTGATTCGAGAACTTCCGGAGTCTCCTTTAGCTGCATTGCCGCCACAAAAAACTTCTTTGCTTCGACCCAGTCGGTCCGTTCCATTGCCTTTTGACCCTCTGACATTAATTTTTCTGCACTGCCGGAAGATTCTCGCATCATTCAGATTATTCAATAAGTGCTATTATTTGACCATAAGATGTATTTTTAAAGAAAGAACCTCCAGTTTTTCAAAGAGTCTATGATTTCTTGGGTAATAATTTTATGAAAGTTTTACCCGTGAATCCGAACTTGCGTAACTTGTATTCCAATGTTTGGGTAATTGTATGAATGTAACGTCAGTTCAAAAAAAGCTGTTTGTCGGTCGGCTGACTGAGATATCGAGCTGACGAATCAATAATTTACTAAAACCGTGAACCCGGCAGCCACACATCCGCCCGTTTCCAGGCTTCCTGAAATTTTCGTTCTGTCTGCAAGGCTTCCGTATATTTGCCCTGGGCTTCGAGGCTCTGCTGTAACCCTTTCAGCGACCAGCCGTTATCCGGGTGGATCTCCAGCGCTTCCCGGTAGATCTCTTCAGCTTTTACGGGCTGCTCTGCCTCAAGCAGCACCGCACCGAGCACGTGGCGGACCGGAACGGGCCAGGGTTCCGGCTCGCTGTAGACCAAACCGTCTTCAATGTGCATGGCTTCATCCAGTATGCTCACAGCATCGTCATATCGGCCTTCGGCCGCTGCAATCTCCCCGGCAAGAAGGTTTCCCGCGATATCAAGCAGATCATGCTGGGAGAATCCAAAAAAGGTGTGAGTGGCATCTTCCGGAGTCTCTTCGCGAATAGTGCGGTTGGCCTGCCATGCCTCCTTGGCGGCTTCTGTATCTCCCGTTCGCAAATGAGCAACTCCGCGGGCATAGAGCATCAATCCTTTTTGGAAGTCATCGTCCGGCTCTGTTGTCTGTCGAAGCAGTTCATCCCAGCGGCCGAAACGGGCAAGTTGCAGTTCGTACGTATATCTACCGCCGTGCATAGATCCGGCAGCATCACGGGCCGCAGAGAGAGCAACGCCGCTTTGGCCATCCATCCAGGCTGCAAATACGAGCATGGCCGAATTATGGCCCATATAGACAACGAATCCTTCATCGTGTTCTGAGGCCTGGGCCACCATGACTGCTTTCTGGTTGCCGCGAACCGAGTCACCATAACGGCCGATGTTCATGTAGATATGTGAAGGCATGTGCTGCATGTGGGCCACTCCCGGAACGGTATCGGCCAGCAGATCGGCACAGGGTTCGGCGCGCTTTGGCTGCCAGGGTTCCACCGCATGGATGTACAGATGGCAGGCTCCCGGATGGGCCAGGTCTTGTGCCAGTACATCCTCAAGCACTTCAATGGCTTGCAGGGTTACTTCATAGGGTTCGCCGTCCTCGCGGTATAGATCCCAGGGACGAAACATCATCAGTGATTCCGCATAGAGAGTTCCCACTTCTATGTCACTGCCATGCATAGCCGCTGCTTTTGCCATTGCATCGGAATAGGCTTCCGTATCCGCACTGCTGCCGGGATTCGGGTAGCGAGTTGTCATCGCTTCAACCAGTGCCTTTTCCCACGGTTCGATTCCATCGATTCGATCCAGCGCCTGTTGTGCGGCCTGACGGGCTTCTTCGTATTCACCCACTCCGGCAGGATTGTTTTGATAGGGGCCAAGCACCCAGGCCTCTCCCCAATAGCACATCGCACAATCCGGGTCAAGCTGCTGGGCTGCGCGGAACGATTCGGCCGCATCGGCCCGTGCAAAACTATAGGCCAGCCGCATGCCCTGGTCGAAGTAAGCCTGGGCTTGCTGCGAATCGGTAGTTATCGCCCTGCTGAAATCACCCAGATTATCGTAC
>PXAI01000324.1 GCA_003567135.1 Balneolia bacterium
AAGCATCAGCCTGATCGTCGTTTTCCCATTTGCTGCCGTCAATGAAATAACGGAAACGGGTTTCGGTTTCTGGCTGCAGACGAACTACAGTTTCCCATCCGCCGTTTTTACGCTCTAATTTGTTTGCTTCTGCATCCCAGTCGTTGAATTCGCCAACTACTGAAACTGATTCCTGAGCCCAGTCGGCCGGAACTTTGAAGGTTACCTTGCAAATGGTGCGCTTTGGAGTAAATTGCTTGCTAATCATTTTGATATATAATTTTGGGTTGAAATGATAACACTCCAAATATATCGCTTTATTAAATTAAGTCAAATAGCTAAATACCTGATTTTTATACTTAATAATTTATTAATACCTAAATTATTTAACTCAATACGCTCCCAACCCTTCTTTACATACAATCTGGTAGCGGTTTTATACTTAATTCCTAACACATGCCCGAGACGCTGATTAAATAAAAAAAGTTTTTATTGCTTTATTTTATAAAGCAATCCTGGTCAACTATTCGCATCACCAATTCCAAGCTCGTTCATTCTGGACTTCAGCAAATCAATTTTGGGGATCACCGATGGATCCGTTTCATTCAGTACAGCCAGATAAAACGAAGTGAAATCAGCATACATAACCTGGTACAAAATGCGCTCCAGCCGGTTTTTGCCGGCAGACGGGATAAACTTGACCAGCGCACTTTGGGGCCTTATCAGATCTGCGGTTACGTTCATGCGGTGCATCACTTTAGGATGCTCGTGGTCATCCTGCAAAATTATCGCCCCTACTCTTCCGGTCAGGTGAACCATGTACTCCCATCCGGAAATTTCGTTGTGCGTGAGTTCAGGAAACATGTTTCCAAAAGCCAGCATCTTCGCATTTTCATGGAACATATTCCGCCACCTTATATTGGCGCCCGCCATTGTGGTAGAGTTTGAATAGATTACCGGAAGCACATCCACAAGATCGTTTGCGAGCGTAAGAGCCATGTTCTCTTCATAGTTGGAAAAAACACCAAGCGACCGCTCTACAAAATCAGCCGTCGATTTTAAAAGATCATCAACGGGATCTATTAACCCGGAGTGCTCAATTACGCGAAGCAGGCTTACAACCTGATATCCGGTCGAAACCCGTGGCGGCATATCCCCCGGAAAAAGATAAAGCGGGAGGTTTTTCTTACGGGCAAATTCCGCAAGTTTACCGCCGGAAGTTACGCACACGCATTTGGTCTTTTTGTTATACGCCTGCTTCACGGCTTCCAGCGTTTCTTCGGTATTCCCGGAATGGCTATCCGCGATGACCAGCGTGTGTTCATCGGCCCAGACCGGTATATTGTACTCCATGTTCATGTGTACCGGAATGTTCAGCTCGCCGTGCAGATACCCTTTTACTAAATGTCCGCTGATAGCTGATCCCCCCATGCCCACGATAATTATCCGGCGGATATCATCCCTGATCACGGGTAATTTTTTTTCCGGTTTCAGCTCCGCAGCTCTGCGTATCTGCGAATGGAGATCACACATCTGATCCCAGATCCCAGCCGAATCGAGTACAAGTATTTCTTCTTTGTTCATTCAACCGATCCTTAATTACTGATCTTCAGTTCTAAGTTCATATTCGTCCAATAATGAATGGCGGATTACCGCGGCTTCAGTTACCGATTTCGCGCTGGTTACCTGCGATGCGTACTTTTCAAGCTCCGCTGAGGTAAATTTACGCAGCATTTTCTTCACAGCCGGAACGGCCGGAGCCGCCATACTCAGCTTCCGAACGCCCAGCCCCACCAGCAAACAGGCCGCGCCGGGATCAGACGCCAGTTCACCGCATACGCTTACCGGAATACGGCTGCGCTGTGCCGCCAGGTTACTAAGCCTGATTAACCGCCAAACCGCAGGATGCATATATCGATAAAGCGACTGCACCAACGGATTTCCGCGATCCGCAGCAAGCGTGTACTGCGTCAGGTCATTCGTGCCGATACTGAAAAAGTCAACGTGAGGCGCAATGTGTTCCGCCAGAATTGCGGCAGACGGCACCTCGATCATAATCCCGAATTCCCAGTCCGTTTTTTTCAGCTCTCCGGCGGCGGTCATTTTCTCGATTTCATCCTTAACCTCTAAAACTTCTTCCACATTGGTGATCATCGGAACCATTATTTGCAGCGGGCCTTTGTAGAAATTCTGGTTCAGGATCAGCCTGAGCTGGCTGCGCAGCATTTCACGTTTATCCAGCAAAATCCTTACTCCCCGCCATCCCAGAAAAGGATTTTTTTCCTGTTTGGCGTAATCGGGAAACTTGTCGCCGCCCACATCAAACAGCCTTACGGTAAGTCCGTTTGTACCACACGCCTCGGCCGCTCTTCTCAGGAAAACTTCCTGATCGTGAACGCCTTTATCCGAATCGCCGTCGAAAAAATATGCCTCCGTTCGGAGCAGCCCGATTCCCTCTGCGTGATATTTCTGAATCCGGTCGATTTCCGCCTCAAGCTCAACGTTGGCCTGAATTACTATTCGCTGTCCGTCTTTGGTCTGCCCCGGATTCCGCGCAATTTCGCGCATGGATTTATCCGTTTCGGCTTCGATTCGCTGCAGCGTTTTGTAATCTTCCAGGGTTTCTTCCGCAGGATTTATGATGACTCTCCCCGCGTTTCCGTCAACAATGATCTGGTCGCCGCACTCAACTCTGTCCAGCAAATCTTTGGCGCCAAGCACAAACGGAATGCCCATGGAATTCGCGATGATGGAAGCGTGTGAAGTGAGTCCGCCCTGTTCAGATGCCATCGCCTTAATATTCCGGCGCGCAAACTGAATGATCTCGGACGGGCTGATATCCTTACTGACCACCAGCGAATCATCCTTAATCTCCATCAGCAGGCTTTTTTGCTGGATAGCGCGCACCAGGCGATCACGAATATCGCGCAGATCAATAATCCGCTCCCTGAAAAAACTGTTTCCGGAAAGATTCAGCCGGTCGATATATTTCTG
The DNA here is from genome assembly GCA_003567135.1 of Balneolia bacterium. Taxonomy (GTDB): domain Bacteria; phylum Bacteroidota; class Rhodothermia; order Balneolales; family Cyclonatronaceae; genus PXAI01. Next base: position 2,974 of record PXAI01000324.1, read on the forward strand.
AAACTCTTCATAAACGGCACGGTCCGCCTGCTCGGCATCTGAGTCTATTCTGTTGAGAATACCTTTTTCCAGCTCCGGATCATCCAGAATTTCGCGTCCGATATCCAGAATCCGGCGGGCGTCGTCGTCGAGACGGTCATCAGAAAGCTGTGCAATTTTTTTAATCTCGATCTGAATGATGCGCTTCGCACTGAAATACTTGTCGCGCTCTCCCAGCTTTTCATCATCACTGACCGGTTTGGTTGAAAGCATGATCCCGACCGGATTATAGACAAACGACTTCCCGATTGCGATTCCTGGAGCGCTGTTTAATCCTCCAATAATGATCTCTTTTTTTTGCATTTCAACCAGCGGTATTTACGGCAGATCAGCCAGATTCAGGAATTTTGCTGACCATTTTCCGATTCATGAAAATTATCCTCAAACAGTTTGACAATCGCATCCATCGCCTCTTTCTCATCCGGTCCGTCGAACTCCAGCTCCAGCTCGGCGCCAAACTCTGCCGCGAGCGTCATCACCCCAAGAATACTTTTGGCGTTAATTCTGTAGCCGTACATGTGGATGTGGAACTCCGATTTGAAATCAGAAGCCTTTCTCACAAGCGCGGAGGCCGGACGGGCGTGAAGCCCCGATGGATTGGTAACAGTTACCTTCTTTTTTATCATCAAATAGTGTCAATTGTATCCCGAAAACGCGTTTCAGGGTGAACCTCAGTTGTGGTTACAGTATCGTAAATTTCGCTGATATTTTGCAGTGTTTTTTGGCAGGATTATTCACCAGGATTTTTTTCGCTGGCAAGGAGAAGGTGAAAAAGTCGCCGCCTTTTGACACACCCAGATTTCAGGGAACATATATTGTTTCAATATGCTTATTAATCAACTGTTTACATCGTACATTTTTTCTTATCGGGAATCATCCGGGTTAGAGAAAACAAGGGTATTTCAAAATCGATCACAAATGACGTAATCAACAGCAGTAAGGCTTTTGTCAGATGCGGGATAAACCGTGCGGGGTTAGTGATTTTAACCATTTCAGCGTATTTTAGCCACAATCTGAAAACCACCGGTTCCGGATTCATAATCGAAACAGAAAACCGATACATTTCGGGATTCCTGATCCAGCCCTGAACCGCTTAAATCACTCAAAATTCAGCACTATGTCTGTCTCTCTGAAAGATGTTTATTACATGGCAAATCTGGCGCGCTTATCTCCTGATGAGGCCGAGGCCCGACAGCTCCAGAAAGATATGAACCAGATCCTGGAGTATATGGAGCAGCTCAACGAAGTAAACACCGACGATGTGGAGCCGCTGGAACATGTAATTCCGCTTTCAAACCCGCTGCGTGCCGATGAAGCGCGCGAGCCGCTTGATCACGAAGAAGCGTTAAAAAACGCGCCGGACGCCGATTCTGACTACTTCAGAGTTCCCCGCGTTATTGAATAATCTGCCTGAACTGAATTAACCCCTCTTTTTATGTCCGGCAAACGCCAAAGCCGGCGCAAGGAACGCGCCAAAAAAAAATCAGCCGCCGCTGCCCCAACACCGGTTCCGGGAATTTGGGATAAACTTGACCGCCGTTGGCAGCACGGCATTTGTCTTGCATTTTTGATGATGTTGCCCATCATCCCTTATTATGATGTAATCATTGGCGATCAGCGCTTTTTTGCGCACGATATTGTACAGTGGCGCGCCAGTGCGGAGTCGATAATTGAACATCGTGAGGAATTTGCGGAAGATCCCCTTTGGTCGGAAAATATGTTTTCGGGGATGCCGGCCTACGTCATCTCCTACCTTCGCGCCGTTCCGCATTACGATGAAATTGTGGCCTCCATGCGGCCCATTATGCCCGCTGCCGCGCTCTGGACGATGCTCCCCGGCCTCTACATCCTTTTTATACGGCTGAAACTTCATCCGCTGGCGGCCGTTTTTGGCAGTATTGCCATCGCGTTTACTACATATATGCCGATTATTGTCGGCGCAGGACACAACGCTAAAGTCTACGCGCTATCCTACATTCCGTGGGTTTTGATTGGGTATCAGATGCTGTCGCATTCCAAAAAAACGCTGCTTGGTTTATTCGTTTTTGCCCTGGCGCTGAATCTGGAAATACGCGCGATACATCCGCAGGTGACCTATTTCTTCTTTTATTTGATCGGAATTTGGTGGATCTACGATACGTGGCGCTACTACAAAAACAACGAACTGCCCGACTGGGCGAAGCGAACGGCGCTGATGGCGGCAGGCGTGATTATCGCGCTGGCCTGCAACGCGCAGCCCTACTGGAGTATCTACGAATATACCGATTACAGCATGCGCGGCGGAACCGAAATGGAGGCAACCGACGGCCTCTCAATGGATTACGCAATGGCGTGGTCGCAGGGCTGGTTTGAGCTGAACACGCTTATTATCCCCGAAATTATGGGCGGTTCATCCTTCGATGGCGGCTACTGGGGTGAGAAAATGGTGACAAACGGCCCGCATTATCTGGGGGTGCTGGTTTTCTTTCTCGGATTACTTGCGCTGTTTCGATATGAAAATAAAATCAAATATGTGTTCCTTGCGGCCGGAGTGCTGACAATGCTTTTCTCGCTCGGGAAAAACTTCGCCGCGCTGAATTTCTTTATGTTTGATTACATGCCGCTGTTCAACCGGTTCCGCGCTCCCGAAATGTGGCTGATGGTTACCACGTTTTCATTCTGCACGCTCGGAGCACTTGGCGCGCACTGGCTGCTTACGAAAGGCCCTGCGGCTGGAATCAAGGCGCTCTATCTGCCCGGAGGAATTACGCTGGGCGTCGGGCTGGCTTTCCTCTTCCTTGCAAATTCTGTGCTGACCTACGAAAAACCGAATGAGCTCGCCCAGTTGACCAACAGCATTGCGCAGCAGAACAATCTTGATCCGAATGATCCGATGGTGGTGAATCACGCGAACCAGATTTTCAATAATGAGATAAAGCCCGAGCGTGAGGAAAAGGCAAAATCGGACATCTTCAGATATCTGATCTTTGCCGGACTTGGAATCGGGATCGCGGCGCTTTTCGTCAGCGGGAAAGTTGCGCTGATTGTGGCCGGAGCCGCAATTGCCGTGCTTCTTGCCGCGGATCTGATGCCGGTTGGGAACCGTTACATCGCCCCAAACAGTAAAATCGATGCATCGCTTGGTATGGAAGGCCATCTTGAACGGTCAAGAGGTTCTCACGATGATTTCATTCAGGCGCATAACCGCAATTCAGATTATCCCTACCGCGTTTTCCCGGTTGTTGATAACCCGTTCAATAATGCGAAGCCATCCTACTTCCATCCTTCTGTTGGCGGATATACCGGCGCGAAACTGGCCACGTATCAGGATCTGATTGACCACGCCATTTTCCACGATGTGACCGGACTGAACTTCCCCGTTCTGGATATGCTGAACACGAAATGGCTCATTGTGGATCGTCCGTACCCGTTCCCGGGTTACGAAGTTGTTCATGAAGGAAATAACCGGATAGTACTCGAAAACACGAACGTGCTGCCGAAAGT
>PXAI01000368.1 GCA_003567135.1 Balneolia bacterium
CATTCAAAAACGAGCCTTCATTATTCCATTTCACCTGGGAACTGTCAATGCCTCTAATGGCCAAATTCATTTTTGCCAATCGCCAGGTGGTCTGGTTGCTTTCCTGTCCGTAAATGGAAATATCGTTGATTTTCCCCTGATGGTCTTCCACAAATTTTTCAGATTGAACGAACATACCACCTGAGCCACAGCAAGGGTCAAAGACACGCCCTTTATATGGTTCAAGCATATTTACCAATAATTCAACTACACTTCTGGGTGTGTAGAACTGTCCGCCTTTTTTACCTTCCGCCAGTGCAAATTCTCCAAGGAAATATTCAAATACGTGTCCCAGAATATCTGCACTTCTGGATTTGGTGTCACCCAAAGCCACATTTCCAATCAGGTCAATGAGTTCACCCAAACTGGTTGGGTCAAGGTTTTGTCTCGCATAAACTTTGGGAAGCACCCCTTTCAGAGAAGCATTTTCTTTTTCAATGGCATCCATCGCTTCATCCACCGATTTACCAATGGTGGGTTGTTTGGCTTGAGAAAGCAAATATTTCCAGCGTGCTTTTTCAGGAACGAAGAACACGTTCTCAGCTTTGTACTCGTCTTTGTCTTCAGGGTCTGCTCCCTCGTATTCGCCTTCCCCGGCTTTCAGTTTCTCGTAGAGCTCTACGAATGCATCCGAGATATATTTAAGAAAAATCAGCCCGAGCACAACGTGTTTATACTCCGCAGCGTCTATGTTTTTTCTGAGCTTATCAGCAGACTTCCACAATGAGGCTTCCAATTCTCCGACGGGCTGTTTGGTCAGCGGTTCTTTATTTTCCTTAGTCTTTCCCATTTACACTCTCAGTGTACGTTTTCAGTTTGATGTTATATTTTCAGACCGTGCGTTGCTCTGTCAAGCACGCCGCAGAGCTGTTTTATTCACGCACAAGAATGACAATATAGAATAATATGCGAACTTTTCATGCGCATTATTAAAAGCTCTAACTGATAAACAGAGTAATAAACTCCTGACTTAGTTTATTATATCACAGAGATATTTAGTAAATATTACTAATAAGTATCACTTTCCAATACTTTTCTCAAACTAATCCTAAAATATTCCCGCGGCTACTATAAAATCTCAACCAGAATTGAAGCAAATAAACCAGTATCCAGAATCTGCACACACTATTCCCAACCCCACAACCCGGCAGGTACCGCGCAAATTCACCATTCCCAATTCAGTCGCGCAGCGACTTAGGAGTATCGATCAATATACCACTCCACCGTTTTCTGCAGCTCCGCGCGGAAATCCTGGGTGTTTTGCCAGCCGAGTTCGGATTCGAGTTTGGTGGCGTCGATGGCGTAGCGCATATCGTGGCCGGGGCGGTCGGTTACGAAGCTGATCAGGTTTTTGTAATCGCCGTCAGGGCCCTCTCCTTTCAGTTCGTTGAGCAGATCGCACATTTCGCGAACGAGGTCGATGTTTTTCCATTCGTTGCGTCCGCCGACGTTGTAGGTTTCGCCCGATTTCCCCTTATGCATCACGAGATCAATGGCACGGCAGTGGTCAATTACGAAAAGCCAGTCACGCACGTTTTCGCCCTTTCCGTAAACGGGAATAGGCTTTTTGTTCAGCGCAGTGCGGATTACGGTTGGAATCAGCTTTTCATCATGCTGGTGCGGCCCGTAGTTGTTGGAGCAGTTGGTTGTAACCACGTTCATGCCGTAGGTGTGATGATACGAGCGGATGATGAAATCGCTTGAGGCTTTGGAGGCCGAATACGGTGAGTTTGGCGCGTAAGGCGTCGTTTCGCTGAACAGGCCGGTATCGCCAAGCGTGCCGTACACTTCATCGGTGGATACATGATGAAATCTGCCGGACTGCAATCCGCCTTCGCGGTCTTTCCAGAGCTGACGGCATTCTTCGATCAAATTAAACGTGCCCACTACGTTCGACATAATAAACGGTTCCGGCCCGCTGATGGAGTTATCCACGTGGGATTCGGCAGCGAGGTGCACCACAACGTCCGGCTTAAAATCCCGGATAACCTTTTTTACGGCATCGCGGTCAACGATATCCGTCTGGCTGAACGCGTAGCGGTCGCTGTTTTCGATGGGCTTCAGGAAGCTGAGGTCAGAGGCGTACGTCAGCTTGTCCATATTTAGAAACTGGTAATCGGAATACTTGTCGTGGAGATACAGAAGCAGGTTTGAGCCAATGAATCCGGCGCCGCCGGTTACTAATACTTTTTTCATAAGTCGAATCTATTTAGAGTTATAAACAGGTAATTCATCTTCCGAAAAATCGCGCAACGGACGCGCGTTCTTGTCTTTTTCAGAAAGGATCGGATTTTCCGCCTCCCAGTTAACATTTATGTCCGGATCACTCCAGAGAACAGCTTTTTCGCTTGTTGGATCGTAATACGTGCTGCATTTGTACTGGAAATCGGCCGTTTCGGTAAGGACTTTAAACCCATGCGCAAATCCGGCCGGAATGTACATCAGCTTTTTGTTTTCCTCGGAAAGCTCGGCGCTGACGTATTTCCCGAACGTTGGAGATCCGCGGCGAATATCCACGGCCACATCAAGCACCGCACCGCGGGAAACCATCACAAGCTTAGCCTGCGGATTTGTGAGCTGATAGTGCAATCCCCTGAGCGTATTCTTTTTGGACCGGGACATATTATCCTGCACAAAACGGACATCAATCCCCTGATCTTCGAGCCACGAGCGGCGAAAGGTTTCCAGAAAAAAGCCGCGATCATCCCCGAATATTTTGGGTTCGATAAGCAGCACATCGGGAATGGCTAAACGGTGAATATTCATCTTTTAGAATAATAGATTAAGTGATCTCATCCAGCAGTTTACGAAGTCCTGATTTCCAGTCATACTTTGTTTTGAATTTCTTTTCGAACTTCCCGTTATTCAGCTTGGAGAAAAACGGACGCTTCGCCTTCATAGGCCACTGATCGGACGTAATCGGCGTAACTTTGGCTTTAAGTCCTGCTGATGAAATGATCTCGGTTGCAAACTCATGCCAGGTGATCATGCCTGACGAACTTATGTGATAAATTCCCGACTCACGGGCGTTTAATATTTTAAACGTGGCGTCAACCAGATCTGCGGTGTACGTGGGGCTGCCAAACTGATCGTTTACTACTTTGAGCTCATCACGCTCAGCGCCGTGTTTGAGCATCGACTTCACAAAATTGTGTCCGTACTTGCCGCAAAGCCATGAAACGCGGATGATCAGATAATCCGAACCTGAATCCTGAATCGCTTTTTCGCCGTTCAGTTTACTGAGGCCGTATTTATTAACCGGATCAACCGGCGCATCTTCGGGATATCCCTCAGGATACTTTTTTTGATCTTCGGCCTTTCCGTTAAAAACGTAATCGGTGGAAATGTGAACAAATTTCGCGCCGACCTCTTTACAGCTCTCAGCCATCGTTCTCACCGCGTGGTGATTCACATTTTCGGCGGCCTCAAACTCTTCTTCAGCGTTGTCCACGGCCGTATAAGCCGCGCAGTTTATGAACACATCCGGCTTGAATTTTGCAACCTCTTCCTGAACCGCAACCGGATTTGTGATATTCAGCTCTTCCGGCCCGAGGAGCCGCCAGGTGATATCACGGTTGGTTTTTGTGTAATCCAGAAATTCCCGCCCAAGCTGGCCGGTCACCCCTGTTATCAGAATTCTGGAAGGATGCATAGAAAAAAAATAGAGGGAAGTCCGGACGGTTAACCGGACTTCCCATGGTTAATTGATCAGAGAAGCATGTTCATCGGATTCTCGAGCAGGCTTCGTACGGTAGAGAGGAACTCCGCCGCAGAGGCGCCGTCAACAACGCGGTGATCGCTTGAAAGCGTTACTTTCATCCGCTTGCCCGGCACGACCTGTCCATCTTCAACAACGGGTACGTCGCGGATGGCGCCTACGGCCAGAATACAGGCGTTCGGCGGATTGATGATTGCCGTAAACTCTTCGATACCGAACATACCAAGGTTACTTATGGTGAACGTGCTTCCGTCCATTTCATCCGGCTGAAGCTTTTTATCACGCGCTTTTCCGGCGAGTTCCTTAACCTCAGCTCCGATAGCAGAGAGTCCTTTTTGGTCGGTATTACGAACGACCGGAGTTACCAGGCCTTCATCTACCGCAACGGCAACGGCTACGTGCACGCCGTGGTGCTTGCGAATGAAATCGCCCATCCAGGAGCTGTTGATTTTCTGATGCTTTCTGAGCGCAACGGCACACGCTTTCACAACCAGATCGTTGAAACTGATTTTGACATCGCTCAGCTCGTTGAGGGATTTACGCACCTCAATGGCCTTCTTCATGTCGATATCAATCGTTTCGTAGAAATGAGGATTGGTGAACTTGCTCTCAGAAAGCCTTCTGGCGATTGCCTTGCGCATCTGTGAAACCGGCACATCCTCGTGCGTTCCTCTGGATTCAGCCTGTGGCTGCGGTTTCTTACTTTCCTGTTTGGCAGGCTGCTCAGGTTTCGCCTCAGCTTTTTCGGGACCGTCAAACGACTCAATATCTTTTTTGGTCACGCGACCGTTTGGCCCGGAACCTTTGACCTGAGAAAGCTTGATGCCCTGCTCTTTCGCCATTTTACGGGCCAGAGGTGACGCTTTCACGCGTCCGTCGTCATCATCATCGGATGAAGAATCGGTTTCAGCTTCTTTCTTATCTTTATCGAGGTCTCCGAAAATCGGATCGAAATCCTTTTTCTCGTCAGACTTATCCCCGGAAGATTCTTTTTCTTCTTTCTGATCATCCTTCGAAGATTCTTCTGATTGTTTCTCTTTTTTGGCGGAGCCTCCGGAATCGCCATCCAGCAGATCGCTGATGTCTTCTCCCTCATCCCCGATAATAGCCATTTTTCCGCCGAGCGGCACCGCATCGCCTTCGCTGGCAATCAGCTTTAATACCGTACCTGCATCGAATACCTCGACATCCATCGTGGCTTTGTCGGTTTCAACCTCCGCGATGATATCGCCGGAGCTTACCTTATCGCCTTCTTTCACGTTCCATTTTGCAATGACACCTTCTTCCATGGTGTCACTGAGTTTGGGCATATCAATAATTATTGCCATAGTCTTGTGTAGTTAATGAGATACGTATTATTTGCTGTAAGTAACCGTCTTGACGGCATCGATGATCTGCTTCGCATCCGGGAACCAGTAGTCGTAAAGGTTCTTGGCAAACGGAGCCGGGGCGTCGGGCAGACACACTCTCAGAATCGGTGCGTCGAGATAGTCAAACGCATCGCGCTGAATCTGGAACCCAACTTCTGAGGCAATTCCGCAGAACGGATGCGACTCATCCACAATCACCAGCCTGTTCGTTTTTTTCACGGATTCGATCACCATTTCCATATCAAACGGCTTGATGGTGCGCGGATCAATAATTTCGGCTTCGATTCCGTCTTTGGCGAGTTCTTCAGCAGCCTTCTTTGCCACGTGGTAAATTTTTCCGTGCGCAACGATGGTTACATCCGATCCTTCACGCTTGATTTTTCCTTTTCCAAGCGGGATGATATGCTCGCCCTCAGGCACTTCGCCCTTGAGTCCGTACATCTGCTCTGATTCAAGAAAAATTACCGGATCATCATCGCGGATGGCCGTTTTGAGCATGCCTTTTGCATCACCGGGCTCGGATGGATACATCACTTTGAGTCCCGGATAGTGCGCATACAGGCTTTCGTAGGATACGGAGTGCGTGGCGCCAAGCTGTCCGGCTGCACCGTTTGGCCCGCGGAACACGATAGGGATCTTTACCTGGCCGCCGCTCATATAGCGCAGTTTGGCCGCGTTGTTAATAATCTGATCCATCCCGACAACGGCGAAGTTGAAGGTCATAAATTCGATAATCGGGCGAAGGCCGTTCATGGCAGCACCGACGCCGATTCCGGCAAAACCAAGCTCTGAAATGGGCGTATCGATTACGCGCTTCCCGCCGAATTCCTCGTACATGCCCTGAGTTACTTTATAGGCTCCGTCGTATTCGGCTACCTCTTCACCCATAATGACAATGGAATCGTCATTGCGCATTTCCTCAACGAGGGCTTCGCGAATGGCTTCTCTGAATTGAAGTTGTGGCATAAATTCTCCTAAATAATTTCTTTAAAGTTCGTTATCAAGTGGTGAAGGGGAAATCTTCCTGAGTGTAAATGTGATCGAACAGCGCCGATTCTTCAGGGAAATCACTATCCTCGGCAAAGTCGATGGAATCGAGCACCTCCTGCTCTATCTCATCCATGATTTTTTTGAAATCATCCTCAGTTGCCACTTTTTTGCGAATCATGTAGGCTTTCAGCCTTTCTATAGGATCAAATGAACGAAACTCTTCGAGTTCATCTTTCGTGCGGTAATTGGCGGGGTCACTCATGGAATGTCCGCGATAACGATATGTTTTGATTTCGAGGAACCAGGGTTCTGACGTTTCGCGTACGTCGGCGGCTACTTCGTCCAGCGCCTCTATTACGGAAAAGA
>PXAI01000260.1 GCA_003567135.1 Balneolia bacterium
AAAAAAGCCCGGATCGGAAAACCGAACCGGGCTTAAATTTAAGCTGAATGAGCTTTGCTTACTTAACCAGCATCATTTTGTTGGTTTGCGTAAAGCTGCCTGCATTCATTCTGTAAAGGTAAACTCCACTTGAGAGATTCTCGGCATCAAAACTTACCGTGTGCTGACCTGCGCTGAGCGTGCTGTTAACAAGCGTAGCAACGCGCTGACCCTGAATGTTGAATACCTCAACGGTTACATTTGAAGCTTCAGGAAGTGTGAAGCTGATGTTCGTTGTTGGGTTAAACGGGTTTGGGTAATTTTGGTCAAGTGCGAACTCGGTTGGGATACCTGTTTCAGGATCTGTGCTGGCAGCAAGGTCACGCTCGAGCGTAACTTCCCAAACCTGCTCGGCAAAACGTGAGGCTTCGCCTGCCTGGGCTTCCACGGTCCACTCAAGCATTACATCGTCGCCAGCTTCGATTCCGAGTGAAGCAAGAAGGTCATCAACATCGCCTGAAAGAAGCGTCAGTGAAGTTGCTGCACCGGCATCGTCGGCTTCAAAAGAAAGAAGCGGGTCAGAGAAATCTGAGCCGGGGAAATCAGCATGCCAAACATAGCCTTCCGCGTTTGCAGAAGCTTCCCAGGTTACTTCGATTTCTTCATCGCTGCCTGAGAATGTTACAACGGTAGAACCGTTCGGAGGAGTAAGAAGAGCAAATTCGCCGAGTTCAGGAGCATCTGCTTCTGCTGTAACAACTTCGATCCACTGATACCAGCCGTCGGCACCCTGTGTCCATGCATCAGATACGTTGAACCACTGTCCGGTATCCCACTGTTCCCATTCGGTTTCAACAGCTACACCCTGAGCCTGGCTTGAAAGAACTCCAAACGCCTCAGGATCTACTGAAACATCCCAGTTATACGCAACGTGGAAAGATCCGGTAACAGATACAGGTTCATCGAATACAATTTCGGTAGGCTCTACGGTTCCGTCAGGAACAACAATATCACCAACGGTAATTTCAGTTGAGCCGAATACGGTATTCATATCAGGACCGCTTGCAGCATCACCCGCCACAATAGAAACGGTGATAACTTCATCTGATGATGCAGGATCTGCTTCACCGAAATACATCACTACTGATTCAATCATAGTTTCTGAATCAACAGTAAACGTAGTGGATTTACCCTGATCAAAATATCCGTTGGTACCGAAAATAAATCCGCCCTCTTCAGTTCCGAAAAGTGCCGGTTCTCCGGTTGGGTCAAAATTTCGAAGGATGTGTTCGTCCTGAACAAATGTCGGAGCGTCAACTCTCAGATCCAGATGTTCTGCTGAGCGCTGGGCGAATGCGTCTGCCATCATTCCGACGGACAGCAGGCATACCAGCGTGGTGTACAATGCCGTTTTTTTGTAGTTATTAAACATGGTGTTTATGTAGTTAGGTTGTCATTTAAATGATTGGTAGTCAAGTTCCAAACTGAAAAGACTACATTTTCGTGCGAATGACAACCGTTATTTACAAAATAGAAGCACTTATAGAACTCTTTACATCCGGCCTTTTCCCCATATACGCTCTGTTACATCATTCCGCCTGATGTAAAAGCATAAAAAAAGCCCGACTCGGAATATCCGTGCCGGGCTATATACAAGGTGATTCAGATCACCAGTGCCGAAATTTACTTAACGAGCATCATTTTGTTCGTTTGTGTGAAATTACCGGCGTTCATGCGATACATGTAGATACCGCTTGAAAGGTTGGCAGCATCAAAGCTAACGGTGTGCTGACCCGCACTAAGTGTGCTGTTTACAAGAGTTGCAACACGCTGACCCTGAAGGTTGTAAACCTCAAGCGTAACATCAGATGCTTCAGGCAGGATGAAGCTGATGTTTGTAGTCGGGTTGAACGGGTTAGGATAGTTCTGCTCAAGAGCAAAAGCAGTTGGCAGCCCTGTGGCAGGATCGATGCTTGCAGCAAGGTCACGCTCGAGGGTTACGCTCCAGACTTGCTCTGCAAAACGGGAAGCTCCGGCGGCCTGAGCCTCAACGGTCCATTCCAGGGTAACATCAGCACCGGCTTCCAGGCCAAGTGAGGCAAGAAGCTGATCTACGTTTCCTGAAATCAGAGTAAGAGAAGTTCCTGTGCCATCTTCGTCGGCTTCGAAAGAAAGAAGCGGCTCAGAGAAGTCAGTACCAGGGAAATCAGCATGCCATACGTATGTTTCTGCGTTGGCTGAAGCTTCCCAGGTTACCTGGATTTCATCTTCACTGTTGGCAACTGCAACAACGGTAGCGCCATCGGCAGGAGCAAGAAGTGCGAACTCACCGAGTTCAGGAGCTGCCGCCGGGCATGGAAATACTGCAAGATCAACATTTACCTGGTAGGTGGTTGATGGAACCCAGGCATCGTTATCTTCAATGAAGTACGCATTGCCTGAACCTTCACCACTTGGCGTGGAAAAGTTTCCAAAGCCATAGGTAACGTTATCGTTAGTACCCTGGAAACCGTCAAGGCCTAAAAGATCAGCACCTACAACGTAGCTGCCTGATACAGTTGCAGGCTCGTCGAATTCTACATATATGTAGGAATCGCCCTGCTCAAGGTCTGACATTGCAACATCAACTGAGGTAAGCATTTCCTGAGAATCGAAATCCCATACTGCAAATTTTACCGTTCCGGATGTACCGATAGTACGAACCAGATAAGCAGCACCGGCGATTTGGATTTCACCGTCGGCAGTAAATCTGTGGAAATATGCTTTATCACCATATATATTTGTTCCGAAAGCATAACCACCATCTTCAGCCCAAGAAATCAGATTCTCACCAGTTCTGTCTAACCAGTTCTGTGGGAGAATGTAATTATCACAAGCATCAGGAAGATTATCTGTCAATAAAGAAACTCCGCTGTTTAGTGGGACACTAACAATAGAAGCTTTCTGCGCAAAAGCGTTCTGAGAGAGGAAGAATCCGCAAATCAGAAAACTTGTCAAAAATAACTTTGTAGTAATTTTATTCATATTACATTGATTGATTGGTTGTTAAGTGGGTTAAACAAAAATCTACACATTATTGGAACAAGATTACAATTTTTTTTTAGGATTTAATATCTTTCATACAGGCATACCAATGCGATTAACTTTATCTACTAATAATTTCAATTATTTATAATTATTCATAACAAATTTTCCTATTTACATTTGACAAAAAAAAAGCTGATTCGGATAACCGAACCAGCCCTGATTAATTTACTTTGCTCTGTTTTTTTACTTAACCAGCATCATTTTATTGGTTTGCGTGAAGCTTCCTGCATTCATTCGGTACATATATACTCCGCTTGAAAGACTGGAAGCATCAAAACTGACAGTATGCTGACCTGCGCTCAGCGTACTGTTCACCAGGGTGGCAACGCGCTGTCCCTGCAGGTTGAACACCTCAACGCTTACATCTGAAGCTTCAGGTAATGTAAAGCTGATGTTGGTAGTTGGATTAAATGGATTCGGGTAATTCTGCTCCAGTGTAAAGGCGGTTGGCAGGCCTGTGGTCGGATCAACGCTTGAAATCAGGTCGCGCTCGAGAGTTACACCCCATATTTGCTCGGCAAAACGGGATGAGCCGCCCGCCTGCGCTTCTACCGTCCACTCAAGGTCAACATTATCACCGGCCTCCACGCCAAGTCCTGCAAGCAGCGCATCAACTTCGGATGAAACCAGTGTCAGCGTAGTTTCTGAACCGTCGTTATCGGCTTCGAATGAAATCAGCGGGTCTGAAAAATCAGAGCCGGGGAAATCGGCGTGCCATACATAGGTTTCCGCGTTTGCTGAAGCCTCCCAGGTAATCTCGATTTCATCATCACTGTCTGCGAATGTTACTACAGTAGCTCCTTCTGGAGGTGAGAGAAGCGCAAATTCCCCAAGCTCTACCGTTGCGCTGCTGAATACCCGGAAATCATCCACAAACAAAATAAACGCATCGACTGATGTTCCGTTTATTGCAATGTAAACATCCTGACCATCAAATTCTGACAAATCGTACGTATACTCGGTCCATGCGTCGGCCGGAGCCGATTCATCACCACTGCTAACCATCTCAAAATCTGATATTTCGGTGCCGGTTGGGCTTACCTGAACATTAAACGTTTCGAGGCCCCATTCAGCGGTGTAGGATTTTGCGTAAAAACTAACCGAAGAATTTGCTCCGAGTGAGATCTGAGGCGAAATCAGCCAGTCATCGTTTCCGGGAGCCTCTTCACTTGGTACAGTAGAAAACATCGCTGCATACTTGGTCATACCCTCCATTGGCGCAGACCCTTCATCTTCAAGCGGTGGTTCAGTTGAAGCTGGGTTAAATACAATCCAGGCCATCGGTGAAAACTCACCCGGGAAATCGGGCTGATCTGGTTCCTGGCCGAAACCATAGGTTGAACCGCCATCATTATCAATTAAGGTCCAGTCGCCAAAATCCTGATCGAAATCGGGATAGGACTCAAAATCATCTTCAAAAATGATATCTGCATCCAGCAGCCGGACATCCGGATTGGAGTTAACGGTTACGGGCTGCTGCGTAAAGGCGGGGTCTGCCTGTTTCGAATGTACTTCTGTTGACTGCGCCTGTAAAGAAGCAGCCAAAAGAAACACGACTAAAACGTTAGATATAATAGTAAATTCAATTTTCATAAGTAACTAGATATTAAGTTATAGTGGACTATCAGAAACTTATGAAAATTATTTTTTCATGCAAGTCTATGCTTTAAATAACTTTTCATATTCCGATATCATCCGTTCATAATCTCCGTTCATCAGCTGGGATGTCACCATAAAATCTGCCGTCGATCGGTTACAGGCTACCGGGATGTTATAGACCACGGCAAGACGAAGCAGCGCCTTTACATCAACATCATGCGGCTGTGCTTCGAGCGGATCCCAGAAAAAGATCAGGAAATCGATTTCACCTTCGCAAATTTTGGCTCCCACCTGCTGGTCTCCGCCCAGCGGTCCGCTCCGGAAGCGGTGAATTTCCAGGCCGTGATCATCCGCCAGCTTTTTTCCCGTTGTTCCCGTGGCGTAAAGCGTGTGCTGTTCGAGCAGTTCTCTGTTATGCTCCACCCAGTCAGAGAGTTCCTGTTTCCGTTTGTCATGAGCAATCAGCGCAATGCTTTTGTGAAACTGCATCGTGATGCTCCTGTTTTCAGGATTATGAAGTGATTTCATAGCATTTCCTTGTCTGTTAGTTCGATTGTGAATAATTCAGGACGGTTGAAAGGCTTTTAACCGAAGTAGTAAATCAGAATCGTAAGCATGAGCAGGAGAAGCAGCCAGAAAGCAAGAGAAAACTTGTTTGCACGCTCCGCTTTTTTGGATTCATACCACGACCGTGGGCGAATTCCCTGAATCATAAACGTGGTAGTGGCTGCGAGATTTACACATATAATATTGATCATGAGCAGTAAAAGCGCAAAAAGTCCCGGCTCAAACTGGCCGTCCCCGAATAAAAGTCCGGCTGCAACCAACGGTGGCAGAAGCGCAACGGCAACCATCACCCCTATTACGGCAGCCGACATGCCAAGCGTGTAGGCAAGTACCCCGGCAGAACCTGAAGCCAGAGCCAGCGCGATATCAGAATAATGAACTTCGGTTCGGAGTAAAATCTGAGTGGAGCTGTCGCCAACATTAACAAATAAGCCCATGACAACGGACAAAAACAGCGCCAGCGAAAGTCCGGAGAATCCGGTTTTGAGGGATTTTAGCCCAAGTTTAAGATCCGCGAGCGAAACGGACAGCGCGAGCCCCACATTCGGCGCGAGCAGCGGAGCAATTACCATAGCGCCAATCACAACGGCCGTATTATCCCGCAACAGCCCGAGCGCCGCTACGATCGTGGAAAGCACGACCATCATCAGGTACACACCCGATAAACTGACGCCGTCTGCAATATCGGAATAGAGCTCTTCCCTGCTCACCCGCACACCCTGAAGCGGTTTATCCCATGGGTTTTCCGGGTCTTTCTTTTCAGTATTATTGTTTTCCTGATCTTCTTCGGATTCGATACGCGGCAGTGTAGCCTCCACGGCGAGCATCACGAGGCGGTATTTTTCGAGATTTCCGAGCAGCTCTTCCGCCTTGTCCAGAAACGCCTCGGTTTGGTTGGCATCAACCAGTACTTTTATCAAATAGCCTTTGTGCAGTTCGGAGCCATCCTGCCAGAAATCATAAACGTATTCTTCCTCAAGAAGCTTGTCTATGGCGTCTTTTCCTTCTTTGGGGATAACGACTTCTATCTGGCGTAACGGCATGCTCCATTATACAGAATTTTGGCAGAATCAGCTTAAAAAAGATGAGTCATGTCCGGTTTTTTTGCATAAAAAAAAGCACTTGCTCATTGAACAAGTGCCTGAAAATTGGGTGCGGAGAGAGAGGGATTCGAACCCTCGGAACCCCG